>NZ_JALCZL010000048.1:0-1980 GCF_039667035.1 Sulfurimonas sp. NWX79 | reverse complement strand
ATTTCCTATAATACAAGTGATTTTAATTGCAAATATAATATTTTTTTATATTGTTTACTTTTCATTTAAGATTCACTTAAAATTTAATCACCTATAATGCTTGCAATCGAAATAGCTTTATTGCTATCTCAATATTTTGATAACTCTTAAGGAGAGAAAATGAAAAAAACAATTAAATTGGCTCTAGTAGCTTCTTTAGCTTTAGGTGCAACTTCTGCATTTGCAACAAATGGTGCGGCATTAATCGGAATGGGTGCAAAAGCTCGTGGTATGGCTGGAACTGGAATCGGTATGAGCCATGGTGCAGAATCAGCTTTAGTGAATCCTGCTTTGATTACTTCTGTTGAGTCAACTGAAATCTCTTTTGGTGGTACACTTTTTATGCCAAATGTTAAAAACTCTAATGATTTAACACCTATTGGTGGAGCAAATGGAAGCGCAGACAGTGATGCTGATATGAATGTTATTCCAGAAGTATCTTTGGCTACAAAGATTAATGATAATTTTTATGTAGGTATCGGTATGTGGGGTACTGGTGGTATGGGTGTTGACTATCGTAAAGCAACAACTGATGCACAAATGAATATGGTTACAAATCTTCAATTAATGCAGTTTGGTGTACCTTTAGCATATAAATTGGATGCTTTTAGTATAGCAGTAACACCAATTTTACAATATGGTTCGTTGGATATCAACTATATTGCTCCAGCAGCATTTGGTGGTAATCAAAAAGGAGCAGGTGTTGCACAGGATTTACAATTTGGTTTTAATATAGGAGCTTCGTATGAATTAAATAATTTAACTGTTGGTGCTATATATAAATCTAAAATTGACATGAAATATGATGGAGTTTTATCAAATACTGTTGATTTATTTTCTTCAACAGGTGTATATAATAATGATAAGTTGTCTACACCTGCTGAAATTGGTATTGGTGCTTCTTATGTAATGGGTGAGCATACTGTAGCAATTGACTATAAGCAGATTCAATGGTCTGATGCAAAAGGGTATAAAGATTTTGAATGGGATGACCAAAATGTAATCTCTTTAGGTTATGAATATACAGCTGATACATGGGCTGCGCGTGTAGGTTATAATTATGCTTCAAGTCCAATTTCTGAGCAAAACTATACAGGTGTCAATTCTGCAAATTTATCTGCTGGTGTTGTTAATACATTTAACTTGTTAGGATTCCCAGGTATTGTTGAGTCTCACTATGCAATTGGTGGTACATTTAATCTTAATAAACAGACTTCAGTTGACTTAGCATTTAATTATGCTCCAGAAAAGACTGAAACATATGCTAACTTTGCTGGAAGTACAATTACAACGAAACACTCACAAACAGCTGTAAGTGCACAGCTAACATTTGACTTCTAGTCACTAAAAAGAAATTCTCCTCTCTTTTTAGCGTATCGCCTTTTGGCGGTACACTTTTCTTCTTTAAAAGTTTTTCATATTTATAAATTTACTTCTTTGGTTTTAGTGTTATGTTTTGTAGTAGTGATTGCAATATTTTGATTGTAGATTGAAGCCCAGATAGGCCTCAAGTTTTTTAGAAAGTAGTGTTGTATTAAATGAGTTTCGCTTCGCGAGGTCCCTCTTTTATCTCACCGATAAGATAAGAGCCATCTGCAGTTGCCAAAACTTTCTCGACATTAGCATCTTCTACAACGAAAATCATTCCTACACCCATATTAAATGCACGGAACATCTCATCTCTGTCGATGTGTTCACTCATAAGTTCAAAGATAGGAAGTACTTTGATGGCATCTTTTTGTACTTCTGCCATCAAGTTTTCAGGAAGTACACGAGGAAGGTTTTCTACGATTCCACCACCTGTGATGTGTGCCATGGCTACTATCTCATCTTTAAGTGCTTTAAATGTCTTTACATAGATGTTTGTAGGTTCTAGTAGAGTTTCGATGAGTGGTTTTCCATTAAACTCGTCATCGAATTTCATATTCATTTTTTCAAAAA
>NZ_JALCZL010000047.1:0-1988 GCF_039667035.1 Sulfurimonas sp. NWX79 | reverse complement strand
AGTCAGGAATTATTCATTCAGATTTATATAAGTTTGGATCAAAATCTTCAAATAAAACAGGGCAAAACAAAGAGGTGGTTTAAGTTTCAAATTGTAACTTTTTTTTACTTTTTAGTGCAAAATTTTAGGATTCGTTTGACAGCAATATCTTCCAAAACAGACTGATTTTACACAGGTTAAACGAAAACAGATTAGGTTTATACAAGACAGACTTAACAACAGACCACGAAAATCTCTTGGCTTTAAAACTCCTGCTCAAGTTTTTTATGCTACAGTTTCAAAAGTAATGGCTGCATAATTAAGAGGTGGAAATTGCATTTATTGGTTGAATGGGCGCAAGTAAAAGAATCAGAAGCAGAAACAAAGCAAGTTTTAAAGCTTGAAAAAGAACAAGTAAAAGAAGAAAATAATATATTTTTAGATGAAGATATATTTATCTAAAATAACAATGTTGTATAATTGTTGTATATATGTTGTCTATTTTTAAGATTTAGTTTTAAAAGTGCCTATTTTAGGGAGTTTGAAGTGGATGGGGTAGAGGGAAACTCTTGACTAATCCACTAAATACCCTCATATACCCTGTATATCGAGGTTTTCACATTTTAAGAATTATAACAAATCATACCTGATGGGTATATAATGGCACCGAATTGGCACCGAGATTGATATTTGTGCATTAGATTGTATGTCATGGATGTCAAAAGAGGATTCGAACTCTTGTATAGTCAACTTCAAGTCTCAAAATCATAAACTAAATTAGATTTACTTTGAAGGTTTAACAATGAATATAAAATGCTTTGGGTAAAATAAGGGAAATGATTTCCCCTAGGTTCTTCACTATATAAATATAGGAGAGGAGTTGCCTAGGGACTACAAAGAGAATTATACAATAGTTCTTATTTAAAAACAAGAGTAAAAAATGAATGAAAAGCTATATGAACAATTAGAACTATCTATATCAAAGAGAAGATTAGATGAATATAGTAAAATTTTAAAGACTCAAGATAAGAAAATAATTTTCACTTACTATATATTAAACAGCGAGATAGCCAAAAGTTTATACATACCTCTTCAGAATTTAGAAGTTGCACTTCGTAATAGCATACATAATACATTAACAGCTTACTATAAAACTGAGCATTGGTATGATATAGAGGATTTTTTACTTCATAATGAACAGAAAAAAATAACAGAAGCAAAAAATAAAATTGCAAGAGCAAAAAAAGAACTCACTGCTGATAGAATCATATCTGAGCTAAGTTTTGGATTTTGGACATCACTTTTTTCAAAAACTTATGACCAAAAAATATGGAATAAACACACAAAGCAGATGTTTCCAAATATGCTCAAAAAAGATAGAAATAGACGAGTTCTCTCTTCAAAAATAAATACTATACGATACTTCAGAAATAGAATCTTTCACTTTGAACAGATATTTGATAAGCAAAACCTACCACAAGTGCATCAAGATATATTCGAAATAATTAAATGGCTCAATCTTTCATTGTATGAAATCACTTCAGAGCTAGATGAATTTAACGACATCATTTTAAATGAAAAAGAAAACACCACATTACTCCTTACACGAATCTCTCAAAAATATAGATAATATTTGTACTACTTCAGAATATACATTTGACTTATTGTTAAGTTTATTGTATCATTTTACTATATACAAATTAAAAGGACTAAATATTGAGATTAAAAGATGTTTCGACTATTAGAACTGGATTAGTTACAGCTAGAAAAAAAGCAACTGCTATTGATGGCGAAATAATTTCGTATAAAGCAGTTACTTTGAAATCTTTTAATCCTAATGGTAGTTTAATAGTTGGCAATTTAGATACTTTTGTATCTAAAGAGAAAATTGTCAAACGAACCCTAAAAATTTGCACTAAAAAGTAAAAAAAAGTTACAATTTGAAACTTAAACCACCTCTTTGTTTTGCCCTGTTTTATTTGAAGATTTTGATCCAAACTTATATAAAT
>NZ_JALCZL010000046.1:0-2479 GCF_039667035.1 Sulfurimonas sp. NWX79 | reverse complement strand
GGTGCCTTTGGCAGTTGACACTAATGCCAAGTGGATGGATAGAAAATATGTTTCGTGGGAAAATTTGGAACATGATTGTGAAGTTGATGAGGAATTTACAGAAAATTTTTGACGCTATCAACGAGTAGCGATACTCTATAAACTTTCTCCCTCTGGAGATAGAGTTGATCCTTTTCGTGAGTTGTTTTTGTAGTGCTACTGTATCATTTTTCATAAGTCTGCTTTGTACCTTTTTATAGAGTCTATCATCGAATTGTATTGCTTCGTAGAGAATCTTGGCTATTATTTTTTGGTCGATTGATTCAATATCTTGGAGGGTTACCAGTTTATCTTTCATCTTCTATACCACTCTCCTCACTATAGGCTTGTAGTTGTTCATTTATAGTTTCAAAATCGACGAAATCTGGATTAAATTCACCTCCATACCACTCTTTGTAGTTTTCATGTTCTTCGTGGTATCGATCTGTCATAGTCTTTTTAAACTCTTCAAATCCCCATACACCTCCGACATCTTCAGGCGGTGCACACCGTTTTCCTCTAATACAACGAGGATACGCCACTCCTTCTTGAACATCTATGATTTTCTCAAGACTCACACTGAGTTCCCAGTTATCCCCAAAGTCATAAAGATATTTGATTTTATCTTTTGGTGATTGTAGTATTTCAGAGATTTGCATTTCATTCTCATCGACAATCTTTTCATCTTCAAATTCATACATATCATCATCGTAAAATTCTGGATTACTAATAAAAAGATTGTTCTTTCTGAATTCATGCAAATGAGCGTCATGCCAGTTAAATGCTATTTATAGTTTTAAAATATTTATTGCCTCTCTCAAATTTTCATTATATTTTTTATAAACCATATCTTTATGGAGATACTGCTTCCCACCAAATGCATTATCCAATATACCCTGAATATTTCTATTTTTTGTCTCAACAACCCGTACTTTATTCTCTTTTGAGGTTTCATATTTTTTGATGAGTTGATTGTTCTTTGCTATGAGATCTTGATAAAACTCTTTTGGAGTTTTTCCATCTCTATTTTTGAGATTTTTATCGGCTCCTAGTTTTAAAAGAAGTGTGACCTTACTCTTCATATCTCTTTTCATGCTTACAAGATGAAGTGCTCTTTGCCCATGATACAGAGCATTCACATCAAACTTGTACTTTTTTATAAGCCACTCTATAAATTGACTACTTATCTCATGTTTTTTGTAGTTTACAATATTGGCTATACGGTAAGAATCATCTAGTGCAAATTCAAGTAGATTTTTGTGACCTATGATGTTCTCATGTGGTTTATAGCCTATCTTTACTAGATACTCCACTATCTCTCTTTTTTCATCTAATGATGCTATGACAAGGGGGTTTCTTTTAGTTGTACTAAAGTCTATTTTGATACCTTTTTTATAAAGCACTTTTGCAAAAGGTAAATTAGCATTCCAAATAGCTCTATCAAAGGCATTATCTCCTTTCTCATTTGTGAAGTTTATATCAGCACCTTTGTCCAGAAGCAAGTCAAAAAGCTCTCTGTTGTTCTTCTCTATGCTATACATCAAGAGTGAGTATTGTACTCCTTTGTCCTCTTCGTAGGTTGCATTTACATCACTACCCTCTTTTATGCACTCTATAAAAGTATTTTGAACCTCTCTATCTTCTTCATCTTTTGGATAAAAAAGATTTGCTCTATCAAGGGCATACAAAAACTTATAGTTGCGTTTAAATGTTTTATATTCATTAAGATATCTACTTGCTTTTTGTGTATCAGCTTCAAGGTAGTAGCCACCTTTGGTGTAGAGTTTTATGAGCTTAGAAAACGCAGCTTCTTGAAATTTAAACTGGTAGCGGCTATCTTTTTTGTAGAGATTTGGGAAAGTTTTGTCATAGTGTGCAAGTTTATCAAGATACTCTACCCCTAAGAGTTCTATCTCTTTGTTGCTTTTAACTTGAGTAAACAGATCTCCAAGAAGAATCATAGACTTTATGTAGCCCTGCTTGGCTGATTTTCTAAACCAGTAGATAGCCTCTTTTTTATCTACCTGTGTGCCTTTTCCCTTAAAATATCGCTTTGCAACCCAATATTGAGACATTTTACTATCAGACTTAGCATCTTTTAAGACCTTGTTGAAGCTTTCTATATCTTCCATTATATTGGCATTTAATGTCACGATGAGTATTAAGATAAGCACTATTTTTCTCATAAGTTTGGCCTCTATATCATTTCACTAGAGTAAAGTTTATCATAAATATTTTTCAATCGAGTATGAAAAATTCTTTTTCAGCATTTTTTATGCTGGGGGGGGGTAAAATACAACAGAAAATAATACAAAAAAAGGTTATCACAAATGAAAAAAAGACTTAATTAAAAAAACGGGTGCTTAAAACACCTCTTAAAGTATGGTATATTGGGAGTAAACAAAGGTTTATTTACAAATGATTGTAAAAAAGCTCTAAAATATGTATAAATTGTCAATCT
>NZ_JALCZL010000045.1:0-2619 GCF_039667035.1 Sulfurimonas sp. NWX79 | reverse complement strand
TGTAGGCACGCATCCCATTTGGCCACCCCGCGCATTTTGATTTGGCCAGCGCGCGCATGAATACTTGGCCACCTCACGCACTTGTTATTTGGCCACTTTTTCTTCTTGATGCGTATATAAGTTTGAGTTAAGCAAGAGAATATTCTTCAATACTATAATGCACCTAATTTAAAAAGAAGGTGTGTGAGAAATGAGGAAAATATCTATGAGTAAAATTAAAGAGGTGTTGCGATTAAAATATCGTAATCAACTATCAAACAGACAGATACAGACCATGACAGGAGTATCTCGTAACAGTGTCGCCAATTATACAAAGAGCTATATAGCACTTAATGCACCCCTCGATGAAGTTTTATCCTTAAGTGATAAAGAACTCTCCGAACTTTTTGTCTCGAGTAAACCTAAAAAACACCCTGCAGATCGTCTGGAAACTATCCACCCAGATTGGAATGAAGTCAAACAGGAGCTCTCAAAGAAAGGGATGACGAAACTACTGCTATGGCAGGAGTATAAAGAGAAAAATCCTAATCTTTACAGCTACTCTCAGTTTAACCGTTACTACGCGAAATATGTTAAAAAACTCAACCCATCTATGCGACAGATACACTACAATGGAGATAAACTCTTTGTAGATTACAGCGGGCTTACTATCCCTATTGTCAATCAAGTGACAGGCGAGATCTCAAAAGCCCAAATTTTTGTCTGTGTCCTTGGTGCAAGTGGATACACCTTTGTGCATGCCACTCCTACACAATCAACCAAGCACTTTATAGAGTCACATGTGCAAGCCTTTCATTTTTATGGAGGTGTGCCAAACATATTAGTGCCTGATAATCTAAAAGCAGCAGTGATCTCAAATAAAAAAGGTGTGGTAAAACTCAATGAGAGCTATGCAGATATGGCAAGATACTACAATGTTGCCATAGAGCCTGCACGCCCATATAAACCACAAGATAAATCCAAAGTAGAACTTGGAGTAAAAGCGATACAGCGATGGATTCTGATGAAACTGCGTCACCATACATTTTTCAGTGTTGATGAGCTAAATCAACAGATCAATCTGCTGCTTGATGGATATAACAATAAGATAGTTCGCCGTCTTAAAAAAAGCAGAACAGAGCTCTTTGCATTGCTTGATAAGCCATATCTGCACCCACTTCGCAGTAATCAATACATTTTTAAAGAGTTTAAACGCGCTACGGTAGATGTTACCTATCATGTAGAGTTAGAGGGAAGCGGATACTCTGTTCCATACATTCATATAGGCAAAAAAGTAGATATAACCTATACAAGTACATCTGTGATAATTTCACTAGCTGGAGAGATAATCGCACACCATCCAAAAATGTCACAGCGTTATCATGACTCAACGATACTCTCACATCTACCAGATGAGTATCAGCGTCAATATGAAAAATGGAATCCAAGAAGAATCCTCAATTGGGCAAACTCTATCGGCATCTATACAACTGCACTTATGGAATCCATCATGAATAAACGAGAACATCCTGCAAAAGCCTATAGAGCCTGCATTGCAATTTTAAGCTTTTCAAAAACATATGGAAACCATGCTTTGGAGGGTGTTGCCACAGTAGCTTTGGATGTTAACAACTACAAGGTGGCATTTATAGAGTCAATGCTAAAAACAAAAAGCTATTTACTGCATAATCAATCAACTGCAAGTGCAAACAACACCTATATGAATCAACATGAAAATATCAGAGGCAGTGCTTATTATGCACAACAACTGAGTAAAAACAGTGAGGTGGTAGAGTCATGATAACACTCCCTACAGTATTAGAACAGGCAACAGCACTTTCTCTCTCAGGGTTTAAATATGCACTGCAACTGCAAAGTGAAGATGCAAACTACACATCACTCTCTTTCGAAGAGAGGCTCTATCATCTCTTTGAAGCAGAGATAAATCAGCGAAAAGACAAACGCATCGCAAGGATGCTCACCCAAGCAAAACTCAAAGATAAAAATGCTTCCCTTGAAGCGATAGACTATACTGCAAAAAGAAAACTTGATAAGTCACAGATACTCTCATTGGCGAGTTGTGACTTTATCAATAAATCTCAAAACATCCTTATAAATGGTCTCACTGGAACGGGGAAAAGTTTTATTATGCAGGCATTGGCAAGACGCGCTATCTCTCTTGGATACTCCGCAAAATATTATAGGATACCTGCACTCCTTGAAGAGATTAAAATGGCACGACTCGATGGTAGCTACACAAAAACGCTTGCAAAAATCTCAAAATTTAAACTTCTTCTACTTGATGACTTTGGTATTACACCGCTCAAGGGAGATGAGATTAATGATCTCTTTGAAGTTGTTGAAGAGAGAACCTTCAATGGTTCACTTATTATTACAGCACAACTGCCAATAAAAGAGTGGTATGCATATTTGGGTAATGAAACAATAGCTGATGCTATGATGGATAGGCTCATTCACACTTCACACAAAATTGAACTCAGCGGTCCATCTATGAGAGAATTACTTGCAAATCAGTAATTTATTTGGCCACCCTATGCTACAATGTCGTAAGAATATTTTTTAGCACTCAAGTGGCCAAGTGTTAATGCGTACGGGTGGCCAAGTTGATGCGTATCTACA
>NZ_JALCZL010000044.1:0-2650 GCF_039667035.1 Sulfurimonas sp. NWX79 | reverse complement strand
TGCAAAAAACGCACCAAATCGGACACCCATAACGTTTTAGTTCGGACACCTGTGACGGTTTTAAATCGGACAGTGATGACGGAAATGATTCGGACACTTTTACTAAAAAGCGTCAAGAAAGATTCGTTTAAGAAAGAGATATTTTCTAAATTTAAATACACTCTTTGTAAATTTATTTACAAGGGTGTTGAAAATGAGGATTATATCTATGAGATCAGTTCGTGATATTGTAAAGTACCATAGTATGGGCTTGTCAATCAGAAAGATACATGACGCTACAGGAGTAGCCAAAAGTACCGTTGCAGATTATATCAAACGGTTTAAAGAACTTGGATTGTCAATAGAGCAGATCGATGTTTTAGATGATGATGCACTCAAACTACAATTTTTCCCCGATGTAGCCAGTGTCGTCGTTTCACGCAAAGCGATGCCAAACTTCAACTATATCCACCAAGAGCTCAAACTGCGCAAAAAAACCAAAGTGACCCTCTATCTGTTGTGGGAAGAGTATAAAGAGGATAATCCGGATGGGTATCAGTACACCCAGTTTCGCGTATACTACCGCCGCTTCGTCAAAAAACTCAACCCCTCCATGCGCCAGACACACCTTGCGGGTGAGAAGATGTTTGTAGACTACAGCGGTGTTACTATGCCAATACACAACCAAAGAACCGGTGAAGTGGAGTATGCACAGATATTCATAGCCGTACTTGGTGCAAGCGGATACACCTTTGTTCATGCTACCCCAAGTCAAAAACAAGAAGACTTCATCTACTCCCATGTCAAGTGCTATGGATTCTTTGGCGGAGTACCAAGAGTGGTAGTTCCCGATAATCTCAAAAGTGCCATCATCTCCAATAATAAAAACGGTATCGTTGTCAATGAGAGCTATGCAGACCTCAATCGTCACTATGGCGTTATAGTAAATCCAGCACGCCCAAGAAAGCCCAAAGATAAACCAAAAGCAGAACAGGGTGTCCAAGCGATTCAACGCTACATTCTCGCACGCTTTCGCCACCATAAGTTTTTCAGTGTTAATGAGCTCAACGAAGCTATAGCGGAGTTGCTCGATAGATATAATAATAAGATTATAAAACATCTCCAAAAGAGTAGAACAGAGCTCTTTAATGAGCTCGATGCACCCTATCTCAATCCACTGCCTGCAAACAGCTATACCTATAAACAGTTCAAGATCGCAAAAGTGCATCAGGATTACCATATAAGCCTTGAGAAATGCAACTACTCCGTACCTTACAAATATATCAAAGAAGAGTTAGAGGTACGATACTCCACACAAAGTGTCTATATCTACCACAAGAATAGACTCATCGCTACACATCCACGCCTGCGAAGAGTTGGTGAGTGTTCGACACTGCATGAACATATGCCAAGTAAACATCAGTATGTAAACGAGAGTATGAATCCACAAAGAGTGCGTTCTTGGGCAAAAAATATAGGTGAATTCAGCAGTGTGTTTGTAGAGGATATATTTGCATCTGTGGAGTATCCACCACAGGCGTATAATAAAATAGTAGCCATCTTATCGTTGGCAAAACTTTATGGTAATACAGAGCTGGAGTTGGCGCTGATGTATGCCACAAAGCACAACACCACAACCACAAAGTCGATCAGATCGATACTCGATAAAAAGCTCTATCTGAGTGAGAGTGCCAATAATGTGCAACCATCATCACACTACGCACTTTTTAACAACCACTCCAATATCCGCGGTGCAGATGAGTACAAATAGAAATAATAATCAAATAATAAAAAGAAAACAAGGACAAAAGAATGAATCACACTACCGTTATCAACAAACTGACAGAACTTGGTTATAAGGGCTTTAAAGAGGCATATTTGCAACAGATGGAGGATATCAACTACGATTCTATGGGGTTTAGTGAAAGACTCTATCAGCTTCTTGATGCGCAGGATATATTTTTACGCAATAAACGCATCATCATGAATCACAGACTCTCAAAAATCAAAGATAAGCAAGCAGCACTCGATGCTATAGACTACACACCACAAAGAGGGATCAACAAAGCACAGATCAGATCACTATCTTCACTCAACTTCATCAATGCCAGACAGAACATCATCATTACCGGTAAAACTGGGACTGGGAAAAGCTATCTCGCTCAAGCGTTTGCCAATAAGGCTATATTTGATGGGTACAAAGCCTACTATGTAAGAACCCCTTCATTGCTTGAGGAGATCAAAATTGCAAGGTTGGATGGCACTTATACTAATCTGCTTAAAAAGTATTCAAGATTTAAACTGCTGATTCTTGATGACTTCGGTGTGATACCTATGGGTGAAGATGATGCAACGAATCTCTTTGAGATCATAGAGGACAGAACGCAGATTAATTCTACAATTATCACTTCACAGCTTCCTGTAAGTGAGTGGTATAACTATCTCAACAACAACACCATTGCAGATGCAATTTTAGACAGAATTGTTCACTCCTCCCATAGGATAGAACTGAGTGGTCCATCGATGCGAAAACTCAAATCGAGCATCAAAACTGACGAATATTAAAAAATCATTCGGACACTTTATGCTAAAATGGCGTTACAGAAAATATTCCCTTTCTTGGTGTCCGATTTAAAACGCGTTGGGTGTCCGGATGCTCCGTCATATGCAC
>NZ_JALCZL010000043.1:0-3321 GCF_039667035.1 Sulfurimonas sp. NWX79 | reverse complement strand
AAACTAAATAACTACAAATAAATGGATTCATTCAATCTTATTTTTTGAATTGTGAAAACAGTACATTAAATAAGGTAGTGAAGCAAAACAAGGGAACCGCTTTTTACGTAAGTAAAAATGTTTCTTTAGAAATTAGAATAAAAAGATATTAAGGGCCATAGGTGGATGCCTTGGCTAGTAGAGGCGATGAAAGACGTACTAGGCTGCGAAAAGCCTCGGGGAGCTGCCAAGAAGCTTTGATCCGGGGATTTCTGAATGGGGCAACCCGGCATGGCGCGAGTCATGTCACCTTCGGGGGCGAACGCAGGGAAGTGAAACATCTCAGTACCTGCAGGAAAAGAAATCAAACGAGATTCCGAGAGTAGCGGCGAGCGAAATTGGAGTAGGGCACTTACATTTAGCACATTTGTTAGCAGAACTGTCTGGAAAGTCAGAGCATAGAGGGTGATACTCCCGTAAGCGAAAACATTTGTGTGGAACTAAGGTAAGGAATGAGTAGGTCGGGACACGTGTTATCTTGACTGAATATGGGGGGACCACCCTCCAACCCTAAATACTACTACTAGACCGATAGCGAACAAGTACCGTGAGGGAAAGGTGAAAAGGACCGCGGTGAGCGGAGTGAAATAGAACCTGAAACCTATGGCTTACAATCATTCGGAGCACTATTATAATGTGTGACGGACTGCCTTTTGCATAATGAGCCTGCGAGTTGTGGTATCTGGCAAGGTTAAGCGAACGCGAAGCCGTAGCGAAAGCGAGTCTTAATAGGGCGACATAGTCAGATGCTGCAGACCCGAAACTGAGTGATCTATCCATGAGCAGGTTGAAGCTGGTGTAAGAGCCAGTGGAGGACCGAACCGGTAGAAGTTGAAAATTCTTCGGATGACTTGTGGATAGGGGTGAAAGGCCAATCAAACTCAGTGATAGCTGGTTCTCTCCGAAATATATTTAGGTATAGCCTCGAGCATTAGCATGAAGGGGTAGAGCACTGAACAGGCTAGGGCTGCTTACCGCGGTACCAAACCTTATCAAACTCCGAATACTTCATGTGTAACCTCGGGAGTCAGGCGTAGGGTGATAAAATCCTATGTCGAGAGGGGAACAACCCAGACTAACAGCTAAGGTCCCAAAGTTTTATCTAAGTGGAAAAGGATGTGGAGTTGCTGTGACAACCAGGAGGTTGGCTTAGAAGCAGCCATCCTTTAAAGAAAGCGTAACAGCTCACTGGTCTAGCGATTCTGCGCCGAAAATATAACGGGGCTAAGATAAACACCGAAGCTTTAGATTTACAGTTTACTGTAAGTGGTAGGAGAGCGTTCCATTCAGCGTTGAAGGTATACCGGTAAGGAGTACTGGAGCGGATGGAAGTGAGCATGCAGGCATGAGTAGCGAGAAAAGAAGTGAGAATCTTCTTCGCCGAAAACCCAAGGTTTCCTACGCGATGCTCGTCATCGTAGGGTTAGTCGGGACCTAAGTCGAGTCCGAAAGGGGTAGACGATGGCAAATTGGTTAATATTCCAATACCGACATATCATCATTTGAGTGATGGGGGGACGCATAGAGTTAGACGAGGTCACTGATGGAATAGTGGCTCGAAGGGTGTAGGTTGTGAGGTAGGCAAATCCGCCTCACATGAAACCGAGACCTGACAGGCAGAACAATCTCTTCGGAGAGCGTTCTGAATCGTCGATACTGTCGTGCCGAGAAAAGCCTCTAAACGAGATGATATGTCGCCCGTACCGTAAACCGACACAGGTGGGTGAGATGAGTATTCTAAGGCGCGTGGATGAACCCTTGTTAAGGAACTCTGCAAACTAGCACCGTATCTTCGGTATAAGGTGTGCCTTATTTGTTAGGAGATTTACTCTCCAAAGCATTGATAGGTCGCAGCAAAGAGTCCCTCCCGACTGTTTACCAAAAACACAGCACTCTGCTAACACGTAAGTGGATGTATAGGGTGTGACGCCTGCCCGGTGCTCGAAGGTTAAAAGGATTGCTTAGCATTAGCGAAGGCATGAATTGAAGCCCGAGTAAACGGCGGCCGTAACTATAACGGTCCTAAGGTAGCGAAATTCCTTGTCGGTTAAATACCGACCTGCATGAATGGCGTAACGAGATGGGAGCTGTCTCAACAAGGGATCCAGTGAAATTGTAGTGGAGGTGAAAATTCCTCCTACCCGCGGAAAGACGGAAAGACCCCGTGCACCTTTACTATAGCTTGACACTGCTATTGGGATATTCATGTGCAGGATAGGTGGGAGCCGTTGATTCATAGACGCCAGTTTATGATGAGGCATCCTTGAGATACCACCCTTGAATATTCTGATAGCTAACTCCGTACGGTTATCCCGTGCGAGGACAATGTCTGGTGGGTAGTTTGACTGGGGCGGTCGCCTCCTAAAAAGTAACGGAGGCTTACAAAGGTTGGCTCAGGTGGGTTGGAAATCCACCGTAGAGTATAATGGCATAAGCCAGCCTGACTGTGAGACAGACAAGTCGAGCAGAGTCGAAAGACGGTCATAGTGATCCGGTGGTTCTGTGTGGAAGGGCCATCGCTCAAAGGATAAAAGGTACGCCGGGGATAACAGGCTGATCTCCCCCAAGAGCTCACATCGACGGGGAGGTTTGGCACCTCGATGTCGGCTCATCGCATCCTGGGGCTGGAGCAGGTCCCAAGGGTATGGCTGTTCGCCATTTAAAGCGGTACGCGAGCTGGGTTCAGAACGTCGTGAGACAGTTCGGTCCCTATCTTCCGTGGGCGTAGGATTGTTGAGGAGAGCTGACCCTAGTACGAGAGGACCGGGTTGGACGAACCACTGGTGCACCAGTTGTCCTGCCAAGGGCATAGCTGGGTAGCTACGTTCGGATGAGATAACCGCTGAAAGCATCTAAGCGGGAAGCCAACTCCAAGATGAACAATCCCTGAAGGTCGCTTGAAGACTACAAGCTTGATAGGCTGGATGTGTACGCGCAGCAATGCGTTTAGCTGACCAGTACTAATAGACCGTTTGTCTTTTTTTACAACGCTTCACTACCTTATTTAGTGTATTTCAACTAATACATTAAATAGGTGAGAATCTATATAAGTTATTTAACTGTTGATTTTACTAATTACTAATTTAAACTCACTCAGATCTTACTCAAGATCAACTCTAAGTACATTACTCTATGTATTTAGACTTGATCTTGTCTAGGTGGCTATAGAGAGAGGGAAACGCCTGGTCCCCATTCCGAACCCAGAAGCTAAGCCTCTCATCGCTGATAATACTGCACCTTTCAGGTGTGGGAATGTAGGTCGCTGCCTAGTTCGGATCAATT
>NZ_JALCZL010000042.1:0-3342 GCF_039667035.1 Sulfurimonas sp. NWX79 | reverse complement strand
GATTGACAATTTATACATATTTTAGAGCTTTTTTACAATCATTTGTAAATAAACCTTTGTTTACTCCCAATATACCATACTTTAAGAGGTGTTTTAAGCACCCGTTTTTTTAATTAAGTCCAACTTTCAGATAAAAGCAAGAAAAAACATACAAACTTCGATAGATATCAGCTATCTTGCACAAAATATCTCTTTCTCAAGTGATTACATTTTAAAAATTAAAAAAAACAGAGCCAATCTTCAGGCATGGGTAGATATCATAAACAATTCAGGCAAAGATTTTAAAGATGCAACAGTTCATTTAATAGCCGGAGATATCAACAGAGCCTACAATCAAAGAGAAGCTGTTGCTTATAGAAGTATGGTCACAGCAGATAAGAGTGCTCTCACGCACAAGGCAGTTGCAGGATACCACAAGTATACGGTTCCTTTTAAGGTTGACCTTAACAGTTATGAGAAAAGGCGTGTCAAACTCTTCGAGTATAAAGATATCCCAATACAAAACAGTTATATTGCGAGAATGAACAACCCTCTTTATCTTATGGGTGAGCGTTCAAGCAGTGTAAATCGTGAACTTCAAATCAGTAATCTTGACAGAGAACTTCCATCAGGAGTTGTGCGTATCTATACAAAAGATGATGAAGAGCCTCTACTTTTAGGGGAAACGAATATTGCCAATACACCAAAAAAGAGTCCTATCATTCTCAAAGTCGGCAAAGATTTCGATACAAAAGTAACACAGAAGGTCATCTCACGCAAAGATACGAACCTACGCTTTAATGTTACCATAGCCTATACACTGACAAACCACTCTGATGAAGACAAGTTTATCACTGTAGAGATTCCATTTAACAAAAAGAGTGATTCAAAGGTCATTTCCAAAGAGAAATATAGTTTTACAAAGGGAAATCTGCTAACATTTCATCTACAGGTCAAAGCAAACTCCAAGCAGAGCTTTAGAGCAAAATTTATAACGAAAAGAAGATAGATGGCAAAGTACATAATTTTAGATACAGAGACAACAGGGACAGATGAGTCAGACAGGGTAATCCAGCTTGGGTACATGGTACTTGGTGGCAAAGAGGTAGAGGTACATAATGAGTTTTGTTCGGCTGATGTACCCATAAACTTTGCAGCGATGGAGGTTCATGGCATTACCCCTGAGATGATCGAGGGCAAACAAAAATGTGTTGAAATACCCGCATATAAACGTCTCTTAGAGCTCAATACTCCAGAGAACTATATGATAATCCATAACGCTCCGTTTGATTTGAAGATGCTTGAAAAAGAGGGTTTTGAAGTTGCTATGAAAGTCATTGACACACTTCGTGTTGCAAAGCATATCTTCGAAGATGAAGAGGCGCACCGCCTGCAGTATTTTCGCTATAAGATGGAACTTTACAAAGAGGAACAAAAAGAGGCAGATGCACTAGGCATCGAAGTAAAAGCCCATGATGCCATCGGTGATGTACTGGTACTCAAACTCTTTTTGACAAAACTACGCAAAGCTGTCGAGGAGAAATTTCCAGGAGAAAACCCTGTAGAGAAGATGGTTGACCTGACAAACACACCTATTTTGGTAAAGACATTTCGTTTTGGAAAATACAGAGGAAAGACTTTAGAAGAAGTAGCACGTGAAGATGCAGGATATCTACGATGGATGTTGGGAAATATGGAAAATCTTGATGATGATATGCGTTACTCCATTAACTACTATCTTGATAATTAAGTTCTAAAGTATTGAACCTATAGAGACAGAAATAAATCCCTTCTCCCAAAAGAGTTGTCAAATCAAAAATATATCAGGAATCTGGGATTCATCCCGGAAAAAATCTTTAACAACCAGCAAAAATATGGAACAAAATTTTGGCTTACTCTATCAACTACATTTAAAAAACTGCAATCTTTTTATAAATCATCTATAGGTTTAAAAAA
Source organism: Sulfurimonas sp. NWX79 (assembly GCF_039667035.1). Lineage (NCBI taxonomy): Bacteria > Pseudomonadati > Campylobacterota > Epsilonproteobacteria > Campylobacterales > Sulfurimonadaceae > Sulfurimonas > Sulfurimonas sp. NWX79. The sequence continues at coordinate 1,407 of NZ_JALCZL010000042.1, read as the reverse complement.
ATCACATATATCAACATTTAACAATATACTTAATTTCAATAAATGCTCTAAATTAAATCGCTTTCCATGCGCATAGTTTTCAGCATTTGCATAAAATCCTGAAGATTTCTGCCCTATAGACAAGGCTACTTCTAGCTGACTCATCCCTTTTTCTATTCTGATTCGTTTTACGTTTTTAGAAATAGTGCGGAAATATGCATCTATTTCACTTTTTGTAACAATATCAGGCAAATTTAGCATAGTATTCCTATAGGTAATTTTTCTATAAGAATACTTTTAGTATAGTGCTTTATCAATTACCTTTAGAAATCATTTCTATAGGTATAATTTACTAAAGGATGAAGAATGAAAAAAAGTTTATTGTTAGCAGGATTACTTCTTGCAGGATCAAGTGCAATGGCAGATATATATGTTGGTATTGATTATGGAGCAAACTCAAATGATACAACAGTAGAGGTTTTAGGGGTAAGTGTAGATGTTTCAAACAAATACAAAGATGCCACTATTAAAGTTGGTTCAGGTCAAGATGGTGATTGGAAAGGGCAATTAAGACTTTCGCGTATCTCTTACGATAAGGCAATATTTGACAGTTCGCATAAGACTTTAACAGAATTTGGTGGAGATGTTATTAAGGAATTTTCTTTAAACAGTATAAAAAATCTTTATCCTTATGTAAAAGTTGGTTTAGGTGTCGGTTCTATGAATGTTGATGGGTATTCAGACTCATCAATTACAGAGGTTTCATTTAATATAGGTATCGGTATATCATATAAAGCAGTGGAACATTTGTATATTATAGGTGGGGTTGATTATGTTGGTAGAAAATGGCAAGACGTACAATATACAGTTGGTTCCACAACTTATACAGTTTCAACAACTGACTCAGGAGCTCAACCTTATATAGGAATTAATTATGCTTTCTAAGCATAAATATTTATTACTATTGCCTTTCGCCTTATTTTTGATGGTCGGATGTAGTACTGTACCACTAGAACCAAAAGAGATGTCTGAAAATGCTAAAGCTTTTAACACTCCTCCTGAAGGAAAAGCAGGACTATATGTTTACAGAGACTCTTTTGTAGGACAAGCATTAAAAAAAGATATTTGGGTCGATAATAAATGTCTTGGTGAAACTGCTAACGGTATTTTCTTTTATCAGAGTGTTAAAGGAAATATGCCACATACTATTGCAACTGAATCTGAATTCTCTCCAAATAAACTTGTTGTTGATACCAAAGCAGGTAAAAACTATTTTGTACGACAATACATCAAAATGGGTGTTTTTGGATAGCGTCAAAAATTTTCTGTAAATTCCTCATCAACTTCACAATCATGTTCCAAATTTTCCCACGAAACATATTTTCTATCCATCCACTTGGCATTAGTGTCAACTGCCAAAGGCACCAA
>NZ_JALCZL010000004.1:0-122733 GCF_039667035.1 Sulfurimonas sp. NWX79 | reverse complement strand
CAAGATTTAAAAATCATTGGCTTTGTATAGTTATCTATTACTATTGGGAAACCATATTGCTATGGTCTCAAATAGAATAGACGGTTGTTTTTGTTGTTATATTAGTTATTTCTAAATAAGATAACTGATTCGTTATTTCTCAGTCTCTTACTTGCTTAGTTTTCAATGATCTCAAACTTCTGAATCTCTCGACTCTTCAACTCGAAGTGTCTCCGTTTGTGGATGGGAATTATAGAGAAAAATAACTTAATGTTTTATTAAATTCTAGGCATTAATTTCAATAAAAGTTGCTTCTGAAAAATTTGGCACATCATCATAGGAAAATACTGCATAATACTTGTGTACTTCCCTATCACCAAAACTATCATATGTAACAGACAAATTATTGATATACAGGAAAGGTTAAATCATAGACCTAGAAAAGTCCTAAACTATAAAACTCCATATGAGGTATTCTTTGGTAAAATTGCACAATGGATTGACGACTCAAAACTACACTATAAAAATCAGATTGTCGCACTTGATTGTTGAATGGGCGTTATAAAAAAGTATTATTATTGAAAGTTTTATTAAAAGGAAATTAGAAAGTTGAAGAAGGGGAGAGTTAGAAGAATTATTTTCTTCTAAGCTCTTTAATACGTGCTTTTTTACCTGCAAGTCCACGAAGATAGAAAAGTTTTGCACGACGAACACGACCGCGACGAATAACTTTAATCTCGTTGATTGAGTCAGAGTAAATTGGGAAGATTCTCTCGATACCAACACCGTTTGCACCAATTTTACGTACTGTAATAGTTTGACCAGTACCTTGACCACGTTTAGCGATACAAACACCCTCGTAATTTTGTACACGAGTTTTGTCACCCTCTTTAATTGTTACTGCTAAACGAACAGTATCACCAGCACGAAAATCAGGAATGTTTTTCTCAGCGATTTGTGCTTTTTCAAAGTTTTCTATGTACTTATTTCTCATAAGATAAGTCCTTAATTTTATTTTATAAAATGAAGAAAAACTTCATTTTTCTCTTTACGCTAACGCTTGGTTCTCTTTTTTAGAGTATCCAGTGCAGTAGTGCAATTATATTTTATTAGCTGTTCTGGTCTGAAGAACTTGGTCTTACATTCAGATAAGGCTAGTTTTAGTGAGCGAATTTTACTATGATTTCCCTTTAAGTATTCTGATGGAACACTTAAACCTTCATAGTTTTGTGGTTTTGAAAAGCTGGGTGCTTCAAGAAGTGGCGTCTCAAAACTCTCAATCTCTAAAGACTCAGCATTTCCAAGAACTCCGTCTATATTTCTACTTGTTGCATCACATATCACCAAAGAAGCAAGCTCGCCTCCTGTTAATATGTAATCTCCGATAGAATAGACTTCATCGGCATACTTTTCAATAACTCTCTCATCAATCCCCTCATAACGTCCACTCACAAACACTATATGAGACTTTTTTGCTAAACGTTTTGCATCATTTTGCATAAAACGTTTGGCAACGGGAGTTAAGAAGATGATATGAACATCCTCATCTTTTTGTTTCAAATCATCAAGTGCGTCAAAAAGTGGTTGGGGATTCATTACCATCCCAGCACCACCTCCAACTGCTGTATCATCAACTTTAAAGTGCTTGTTCTTTGAGTAATCTCGGGGATTAAGATAATCAATCTCCAAAACACCCTTCTCGATTGCACGCTTTAAAATCGAGTCTTTAAAATAACCCTCAATCAGGTTAGGAAAAAGTGTAACAAATGTATACTTCATCTCTATGATGCTTCTAGTATATCCATAGCGCCACGTAACTCGATACGTTTTGCTTCAATATCTACAGCAACTTTAAACGGCTCTATAAAAGGAACTAAAAAGCTCTTTGGTAAACCATCTTCTACTAAAGATGCATCTGTTACAATACTCAAATAATTTGTAACATTAATTCTCTCGACCTCTTTAACACGGCCAAGTAATTTTCCATTTTCATACACATCACAATCTTCTAAGTCAAAAAAGAAGTACTCACCCTCATTCAAGTGACAGTTTTTTCTTGTCTCTTCGTAAGTTGTAAAAAGTTTCGCATTTGTAAACTTTTTAGCATCTTCTGGATTTGTAATATTGTTTATCTTCACAAGTCCACGATCAAGATTAACATCACTCAAAGTGATTTTCTCTTTTTTGTTTATAAGAAATGATGCTCCAGTTTTAAACTGTTCTGGAAAATCTGACTTAATATGCAACTTCATATCACCTTTGATCCCGACAGTTTTGCCGAGCGTTGCGATATGAAGCAGGGGCTCTCTAGACTGGTTCGACATTTATGCGGTAACTCACACCATCTTTAGCTTTACAGCCAGAGATAACTGTTTTAATGGCACCAATCATCTTACCACTCTTCCCAATCAGTTTACCAATATCTGCCTGATTGGCATAGAGAACTATCTCTGTTATTTCGTCGCCCTCTTGAACTTCAACTCTTATATCATCAGGATTTGATGCTATCAGTCTTGCAAATTGTGCGACAAAATCAGCAATCATGATTAACGACCAGTTATCTTTTTAACGCGATCACTCATTTTAGCACCAACGCCTAACCAGTAATCAACTCTTTCATTATCTACTTTAAGCTCTTTAGTCATTGGGTTGTAGTATCCAATAAGCTCAATCCAACCACCATCTCTACGTTTACGGCTATCTGTTACCGCGATACGGTAAAATGGTCTTTTCTTTCTTCCCATACGAGTAAGTCTAATTACTGTCATTTAATTTCCTGTTTTATATTTTTACCTATTTACTGGTTAAGTCTGTACATTATAAAGAAGAGGGGAGGAAGGTGTAACTGTAGTATAAATTAAAATTTATAAAATAATTTGCTTCCCTCTTACCATCTCTATAGTTGGATGTACACATTTAACCAGTAAAACAGGCTAAGAATCTTCTTATCACAGAGGTATTGTTTAAGAAGATTTTAATTTCGGTGGAATTATAGCTGAACTTTTTTAAAAAAGCAACTATCTTGGCAGACCACCTAGCCCGCCAGGGCCTCCACCCATCTGTCCCATCATAGACTGCAATTGTTTCATGCCATTTTTACCTGAGAATTTCTTTGCCATTTTCCCAGCATTTTTAAACTGCTTAATCATACGATTTATCTCAACAACATCAAGTCCACAACCTTTTGCAATTCTCTGTTTGCGTGAGTTATTTAAAAGCTCAGGGTTTTCTCTCTCTTTTGGTGTCATAGACGCAACCATCGCCTTAATGTTACTTAACTCTTTAGAGTTTTCAAGGTCGAAGTCTTTAATCGCTTTGGACATATTTCCCATTCCTGGAATCATACCCATAATAGAGCTCATAGAGCCCATCTTTTTCATCTGCTCCATCTGTTCTAAAAAATCATTAAAGTTGAATTTTCCTTTTTGAATCTTTTTAGTAAGTTTTTTCGCTTGTTTCTCATCGATTACGTTAGCAGTTTTCTCTGCTAGTCCTTCAATATCTCCAAAGCCCATAAGACGATTTACGATACGCTCAGGTAAGAATACTTCCAAATCTTCCATCTTCTCACCCATACCGATAAAGCGAAGTGGCACTTTTACCTGCGATGAAAGACCAAGTGCAACCCCACCTTTTGCATCACCATCATACTTTGAAAGGATTACTCCATCGATTCCGATTTTTTCTTTAAATGTTGTTGCAGTTCTCACAGCATCTTGACCAGTTAATGAGTCTGCTACATAAAAAATTTCATCTGGTTGTGCTACTTCTTTAACAGCTTGCAGCTCTTGCATCAGTTCATCATCAATAGCTAAACGTCCAGCAGTATCTATGAGAACTACATCAAAGATTTTTGAGTTTGCATATTCAAGTGCAGCTTTGACTACCTCAACAGGATTTTTCGTTGCCTCATCTTCATAGAGTTCTACTTCTATCTGCTGTGTGATTTGACGAAGCTGCTCAACTGCCGCCAAACGCTGTAGGTCGGCTGCAACGATAAGAACTTTTTTACCCTTATTTTTCAAATATGTTGCCAGTTTACCTGTCGTTGTTGTTTTACCAGAACCCTGCAGACCTGTCATTAAAATAACAGTCGGAGGATTTGGAGCAAAAACAAAACCTTTATTTCCACCAACATCTAAAAGTTCATGAAGTGTTTTACGAAGTGCTTCTAAGAATTGGTCTTTTCCAATACCTGCTTTTTTTGTTTCAAGCTCAACACTGCGAATAAGTTCTTTAACAACTTTATGGTTTACATCTGCTTTGAGTAAGTTCTTTTTTAACTCATTTAATGCTTTAGAGAGTGCTTTTTCATCATCGTGAAAACGAATCTTTTTTATTGCATTTGTAAATGAATCTGTTAATGTAGAAAACATATAAGCTCCTGTAAAAAGTACGCAATATTATCTTATTTTTGCTTTATGCTTGCTTTGCTACTTTTACCATATTACGACCGCCCTCTTTTGCTTCATAGAGAGCATCATCAGCCATATCTACACACTGTTCAACGCTCATTCCATGTACAAATGTAGCTACACCAAAAGATGCTGTTTTATGCCCTATAACATTAAACTCATGCTCTGCTATGATTTTACAGAGCTTTTCAGCTAAAAAGGCTGCTTTATCAAGATAGGTATGTGGTAAAATGATTAAAAACTCTTCACCACCCCATCGTCCGACTATATCATCTTTACGAATTGATTTTTGTAACAATGCAGCAAACTCGACAAGGACCTTATCACCTACTAAATGTCCATATTCATCATTCACTGTTTTGAAGTAATCTATGTCTACAAGAATAATACTACACTCTTCAGAGTGTCTGTTAAATCGATAATACTGCTTCATCAGTATCTCATCAAGATAGAGACGATTGTTTATTTTTGTCAACTGATCAATTCTTGCCAGATTTTCCAACTCGAACTCTTTTTCTTTCAGCTCTGTAACATCTGTTAAATAACCTACAAAATTAATAATCTCACCATTTTCATCTCTTACGATAACTGTATTGTCAAGGATCCATTTGATCTTTTTATTTTTAGTAACTATCCTGTATGGTTCATGTGTGAAAAAATAGGCTTCTACTTTGATTGCTGCTTGCACTTCTTGTTCTACTCTTGCAATATCACTACTATGAATACAGTTTATATATGCAACTTTATTTGAAGCAAAATCATTCTGAGAATACTCTAATAAATTCTCAACACTCTTTGATACAAAGCTGACACTCCATTTTTCATCATTATTCCACTTAAAAAGCACAGCATCACTTAAATCAAATAAAGAAAGTAAAATATCTTTATCTTTGGCTTCATTTTCAAGCTCTTTATTTAAAGCATCCACTTTTGACTTTAATTTCGCTGGCAGGATTGACATAAAATATGAAAGAGGTAAAGAGAGAATAAGTACAATAAGTACAACCCATAAAAATTGATAGAAGTTTTCCTTCACTTCTGCTGCAATATAATTCTCTTTTGGGACAAGAATTATTTTTAATCCTTCGTTGTTTGTAATCTTAAGATTGAGTATATAAGAATTCTCACTTTTTACATCTAAAAGGCTCTCCAGATTTTTCCCATTCTCTTTATCAAGATATCTGCTCCATTCGTTTTTATGCTGTGTATTGACTAACATATAATTATCTTTATCAATTAAAAAAACATTATAAATATCACTCTCAACTAATGAGTGTAAAAAATCGTTCACAAAAACATTAATAATCAAAATTCCTTTTCTTTCACCTTTATAATAGTATGGTGTCCCGATACGAATTACAGGCTTTAAAGGTTCCTCTATCTTGCCATGTTCTACATTGAGATCAAGTTTTGAATACCAGTACTCTCCATCCCGAAGTTGCATAAGCTCTTTGAAATAGTACCTTTGTGCCTTGTTTTGTAAATATTTTCTATCAATGATATATGCTTCTTGCCGGGGATTGTTTCGCTCAACACGTATAACTTCATTTCCGTTCTTATCAATATATCGCAGTTGCATAATATCTGAAGATGTTTTTGCGATATCTAAAAAAAGTAATTCTGAGCATTTGCGGATTCTATTTTCTTGAAAGTTTTTCTGAAAAATCTTCGACTCTCGAATAGCTTTTAGTTTTCTCTGTGAAGCTTTAAGGTTTTGTTGAAAATCTTTTTGTATCTCTTCTGCATACAATGCAGCTTTTTTTAAGCTGTCCTGTCTGACAACCTCTTTATTGATTTTCATCATAAGAATCTGTGCAGCAATAGCTAGCAGTAAACCATACATTAAAAATATAAAAAATAGTTTTACTCTAAATGACATAGCATTTCCCAGATGATGAAAATCTTTTTATTGTAGTGTAAGATAATTAATTTATCATAAACTTTTTTTATTCAAAAGTTTTAAAAGATTTCGGTTCCGGTGCGACAAATTCCATTCCAAGTAATCTTACTTTATGAGCATGTAGCATCACACGTTTTGCACGGCGCCCACCATACTGCTCATCACCGACTATCGGATGTTCTATGTATCTTGCATGAACACGAATCTGGTGTGTACGACCATGATGGATAATAACTTTTACTTTTGTCTTTTTAGCACTGACAATATCTGGAAAGAATTCACTTTTTGCCGGTTTTCCTTTTGGAGAGACATTTGATGTGGCACGATTATTTTTTTTCTGCGTGAGGATTGGCTTGTCAACTTCAATTGCCTCGGTCATAATACCCTCAACCCATGCAATATACTCCTTATAAACCTTGTCCTGTGCAAACTCTTTGATAGCACGCTCTCTGAACTCTTCATTTTTTACAAGCATCAAAACACCGCTTGTCTCACGGTCAAGTCTGTGTAGCAGGCGTGCTCCTTTAAACTGACGCTCAATCTCATCTGAATTGACATAAGCAGGTTTATCAATAACAATGATATCACTGTTTTCAAAGATAGGTTTCGCTTTTTCAACTTTTTCTACACGAAAAACTGTTCGCTCATCAATCTCCCCTCGGGCTATCATCACTTTTTTATTTCCTACATAGACAAGTCCTCTGTCTATCATAGATTTTGCCTGAGAGTTTGAAATAGCCTCCTGAATTGCCAATAATTTATATGCTTTTTCTGTTGCCATTATTTTATATTCCTTTAATTTTTTTCAAAAATTCAAGGGAACCTTTTTTCCCTTTTTCTACGCCAAAGGAAGTAATTCCTTTGACTACACTAACGCTTGGTTTTCTTCGGCAGAAAGCCCACGCACCCTTGGTGCTCTTAGCTCATATAATCACGAATTTTTCGAACCACCGGTTCTAAGTTTATCTGCTCTTCTACCATTGAAGGTGGGAGCTCTTTTGCATTTTGTAATGCTTCTTTAATTTCATCTGTTTCAGCGTACTGCACATGGTGCACATACTTAAAAAGCTCTTTTTGGTGAAAAAAATGCTTTCCTGTAATAATCTTACACCCAAAAAAAGCAGGCTCAAGCGGATTATGTCCACCGACATCATCTCGAAATGCTCCGCCTAAAACTGCTATGTCACTGATGGCATAGATATTATTTAGTTCACCCATCATATCGACTAAAACCATATCACTCTCAAGTGCTGTTGTCTGTGAGAACTTCTCAAGAGTCATACCTTCTTCTTTGGCAAATCTTTGCATAAGCTCATAAACAGTTCCAAAACGCTCCGGATGTCGTGGCACGATGATAAGTTTTGCGTGAGGGTTGGCTTTTTTATACTCCACAAAAGCATTCAGTACTGCTGCTTCTTCATCAGGATGTGTACTGCCTGCAACAATAAGCTCACTACCTTTTGGTTTTGTGTAACTCTTTGTTTTTTTAATCTCACCTGCAAGTTTAATATTACCGATAACTTCAATATGTTTGACACCCAAGGCTAAAAATCTGTTCTTATCGACTTCACTTTGTGCATAAACAATATCTACACGACTAAGCAGTCTTTTGTAGAACCATGCAAACTTCATATATTTATCAACGCTCTTATCTGAGATACGGGCATTTAAAAGTATGATCTTTGCTCCTTTGGCAAATGCCACCTGAAAAAGCATATACCAAAACTCAGCTTCCAGAACAATGAGCACTCTCTCTCTTTTAATCCAAAAAGGTAGGTATATCTCATAAGGGAGATAGCGTACCTCAGCATCATATTTTTTTGCTTCTTCATGTCCTGTATGCGTAATTGTCGAAATAAGGGTTTTTACACCATCTAGCTCTTTTACAATCGGCCCGAGTGCTCTTGCTTCACCAAGTGAACAGACATGAAACCATAAAGCATCACGGCTCTTAAAAGGAGGGTTTCTAAAAAGAAAAAATCTTGCAGGAATTGATTCTCTGTACTTTTTTTTAAAAGTAAGCAGTATTAGAAGCGGCAGCGCTATGATAAAAAGCACTGCACTTAAAAGAAAGTAAAAAAGGCTAAAGAGGCCCAAAGCCTACTCTTCGTCAGCTTTCACGTAAAGAATACGTCCACAATGTGGGCATGTTGTAATATCTTCACCTTTGATTACATCTGAATATACTTTATCGCCGATAAGCATATGACAACCCATACAAGCCTGGTCCTCTACAGGTACTACTGTTGTATTTTTTGCCCATCTACGGATTTTTTGATAAAAAGCAAGACCTTTTTGGTTGATGTCTGCTAAAAGTTTCTCTTTTTTCTTGAAAACTTCTTGACGTTCTTTGTTAATTGCCTCAAGTTTTGCATCAACATCAGCTTTTACACTCTCTAAAGAAGTACTAAATTCTTCTAATGAAGCCTGTGCTGCTGCAATCTGCTCTTTTTTTGCTTCGATGATCTTCTCAAGTCTCTCAATCTCTTCATTTGCAAAAGTGATTTGCTCTTTTGCAATTTCTTCCTCGAGTTGAAGTGATTTCATCTCACGTTCAGTTTTTACTTCTGATGATTTTTTTGCATTCTCTTCAAGTTTGGCAGAAAGTTCTGCAAGGTGCAATTCATTTTTTGCTTTTTTTACTTCTTCTTCTTTAATTTCATTCGTTAAATTTTCAATATCTGACTCAATACTCTTGTTTTTTGCAAGTGCTGCTTCATATTTTGAGTTTGCTTCTTCGATTTGAGGCTCAAACGCATCTATCTCTTTATCTACAATAGAGAGATCAATTAGTTGCTTTAAGTGCTTGTTCATTGGAGTCCTTTGGGGTTTTACTGTTATCCATCACAGCTAAAATATACTTAAATATATGTAAATGGATTTTCTGATGACGCAATTATAACTTTTAAACCTAAATTTTTCAAATGCTTTTGTAAAATTTGGGCAAAAAATCGCTCACTTTCATAATGTCCAATGTCAATTAGAGAGAGATTTATACTTTTTGCCTCCATGGCATCATGGTATTTGACATCTCCAGTTAAAAAACAGTCGGCATCCAAACTTCGCATCAGTGAACAACCACTTCCAGTGGTGAGTGCTGCTCTTTTTACAAAATCTCTTGCTTTGACACACTTTGCGTGAGGCAGACCAAAAGCAGATGCAACTTTTTTAGCAAAACTATCAAAATCTTCATTGATATCAAGATAGGCAACAAAACCATCTTTTTGTACTATCTCATACCCTAAGATCTCTGTTGCTACATAATCATTGAGATGTGTCTGATCAAAATTTGTATGCATCGCAATATTGGAGATATTTTTTCGTATCATTTTATGGAGCAGATTTGCAGGATATTTTGAAAATTCCAACTGCTTCAGACCTCCAAAGATAAGAGGATGGTGTGTTATAAGCAGCGTTCCTTCTTCAAGCGAATCAACTAACTCTTCATCCACATCGATACTGAGTGCCACTGTTGTGATGTCTTCATTAAAATCTCCTACCAAAAGTCCTGAATTATCCCAGGACTCTTGCAACTCAAAAGGAGAAAGTTCATTTAAAAGTTCATATATCTCTAAAATCTTCATTCTTTTTCTCCCTCGAGTTTGGCTAATTCCTCTTTTGCTTCTGTAAAATCAGCATCCAACTCCAGTGCTTTTTTATACATCTCTTTTGCTTCATCAAGATGTTTCATATCAACGAGTAAGTTTCCATAGTTGTAATATGTGATCGGATTTTTATCATCGATATCCAAGGAGGCATTGAGATGATTTCTTGCACTTGCAAATTCACCCATTTTTCTATAGAGTGATGCTATTGCCTGATGGATGTAGGTATTGTTAAGGTCTAAGTCCAGTGCCTCTTTATAATACTCCATCGCTTCTTCGTCTCTATCTTGTTCTGTTAGGACATAACCCATTTTAAAGAGTGTTTCTGGATTTTTCGGTGTTTTTATATTTACTTCCGAGTAGATAGCAAGTGCTTTTTGCAAGTCACCCTTTTGCATTGCTTCATCTGCTTTATCCATCAATGAGGGAGCATCAAAAGTTGAGAAAGCCTCTGCACTTCTTGGCTCATCACTACTCTCTTGCGGATCTTGCAGTGTCTGTATATGCTGATAAATTTTATATGCGAAAAATGCCGATGCTCCAAGCATCAAGAGTTGAAAAAATGTCATTAATTTTGTACCTTTAATAAATTATTGTTAAGCAGCGATATTAACTGCAACGGGTCAACCTGTACTCCAGCTATTCTAGCACTAAAATGCAAATGAGGACCTGTTACACGTCCACTTTGACCGGATAAACCAAGCTTTTGCCCTTTTGTAACTACTTGACCCTCTTGTACATCAAACTTGCTCATATGAAAATAACAAGTATATATTCCTTCACCGTGATCAAGTATAACCGTTCCGCCTGAATAGAATCTATTTTTCACAAGTGCTACTTTTCCATCATTGGCAGCGATTATCGGCGTACCAGTTTTTGCTCGAAAATCTGTACCGCTGTGATACCCTTTGAGTGAACCGTTATAGACTCTTGCTTTTCCAAATTCACTCGTAATCTTGCTTTGCATCGGTAAAATAAAAGGCTCACGCAGGTAGCTTTTTGGTGTTACACTCTTATATATCCTCATCGCTTCACTGTACTCTTTGGCAATACGTTTTTTTACCTTTGGTGATTTTGGATTGACTTTTGATGGGTCCACATGAATCGTCTCTTTTGCATACTTTCCACGAACAAGTCTTAAAAAGAGCAACTTTTGTTTTAGAGTATCGTTCTCTTTATAATAAAGTTCTAACGTTTTTGTAGCCGGTTTGTCGTAGTAAGAGAAGGGGATGAGTGCATAAAAACTCCCTTTTTCACGAGGGGAAGGAAAAATCTGATACTTTTTACCATCTACCTGTATGCTTTTGTATTCTACAGAAGGCTCATATTTAAATTTTATAAGTGAGCTTTTACCATTTGCCAACTCTTGATTGATTATCTCAAAATTAAAAGCCAAAAGAGCTACACTGCTCCATAAAAAAAGCAATATGATTCGCATCAGTAATCCTTCATAGCCCTTGCTATATCACGTTTTTGATCGCGCTCTTTAAGGTCATTTCTTTTATCATGAAGGTGTTTTCCTTTTGCCAGAGCAATTTGGAGCTTTGCGATATTTCTATTGTTAAAGTAAAGTTGCAGAGGCACTACCGTATAACCATCACGATCGACTGCTTTTTGCAGTTTTGCCAACTCTTTTTTATGTAAAAGCAGCTTTCTTGAAGCTCGCTCTTCGTGTCCGTAAAAGTGGTGTGTAGTATCGAGTCGTCCGATGTGCGCATTAAAGAGATAGGCTTCACCTTTGACAAAACGGATAAAACTGTCTTTGAGGTTTACTCTATGCGCACGGATACCTTTGACTTCACTACCACTAAGTACGAGTCCCGCCTCATATTTATCTTCTATAAAATAGTCATGATAGGCTTTTTTATTTTTTGCTATTGTCTCACCCATTTTCTACTTCTTTATCCTTTAACTTAAAAAAACTGCTCCCACTACCACTAAAAAAGTAACCTTGTCTGTAATGTTCTTTAAGCTCTTTGTACTCTTGCAGTGCCGGCGCAAAAAGATCATTGGCCTCTTTAGCACTCATATGCTCTAAAACCTCACGTGAGCTCGTCTCTTTTAATTGCTGTGCTTCAAAACCATCTATCGGCTCATAAAAATTTTCTCTGTATACCTGATAAACCTTTGGTGTAGATATCTCTATCTTTGGTGTAAAGATATCAAAGCTAAGTGGCTCCTCTTCAAAAGGCTCTACTACCTCTCCTATGCCACTGACATTTGCACTTGCATAGCCATAGATGAAAAAAGGTACATCTGCACCCACTTCAAGACCGATGGATGCCAGCTCATTGAGGCTGAGCCCAAGATGCAGTACTTCATTACACATTTTCAAGTATGTCGCTGCATCACTGCTGCCACCACCAAGACCGGCAAAAGCCGGGATGTTTTTTGTGACCTGCAGAGCATGTGTCTGCATCAACTTTTCTAAAGCTTCCGAATTTGTTGCATTTTTGAGTGCCCCATAAGCTTTATAAATAGTGTTTTGTTTTGTATCGCAAGAGAAATCACCAACAATCTTAAACTCATTTGTTTTTGCATCAATACTCTCTTTGGAAATAAAAGAGAGCTCATCATACAAGTCATCAATACGCATAAAACGTGAGACTATTTCATGATAGTTCTCTCGTTTGCCTGTGATTTTTAAAAAAATATTTACTTTGGCATGAGCCTTATATTTTTTCATCTCTATGATTTCCCTAGCAACTTACTTAATGAATTCAGCTCATCCTTATCGATGCCATCTTTTTGTACCGCAGCTCTGTTCGATGCTGTCACTTCTTGTATAAGCTCACTTCTTATGATGGAAACCTCACGTGGAGCATCAATGCCTAGCTTGACTACACCATTTTCCACAGAGACAACCTTGATGGTGATATTATCGCCAATGACAATCGATTCATTTAATTTTCTTGCAAGTACTAACATTGGATTCTTCCTAATTCATATTTTACACTATTTTGACTTATGGTTATAATAGAGATATTCTCCCCATTATCAAGCCAGTAAGTTCCTTCATCTTGCACTTTAAAATCCTCTAAAGCAAGAACTCTTCCATATCTTACATTCTGTTCATCACCCAAATAGAAATTCTGAGGAATACTCAGTGATTTTTTGATATCGAGCGGTTTTTCATTCTCATAGATAAACTGCCCTTCACAAAGCCGCTCAAGCATACTCAGACTGCCATGTTCCAAACCAAGTCGCTGTGCAATGATACGTCCAAGTGAACGAATATATGTCCCCTCGCTTACTGTTGCTTCAAATGTCACAAAAGGATGGCAGTAAGCAAGTAGTTTTGTCTCATAGATTGTTGAGTTTATCTTATTTAGCGTAACTTCTTTACCTGCACGTGCCAAATCATAGGCACGCTGTCCATTAATGCGTTTTGCACTAAAGATAGGAGGTTCATACTCCAATGCACCTTCTAATGACTTGACAGCCTCTTCAACCTGCGTAAGAGATAGCTCGGGAACAATATTTACCTCGTCAATCATCTCAATATCAAGTGAGTCACTTTTAGCACCAAGCCACAGTGTTGCTCTGTACTTTTTGGGTGTTTTATTTAAAAAACGAAACAGTTTTGTATGACTTCCAAAACCAACTAGCAGTACCCCTTTTGCAAATGGATCAAGCGTACCTGCAAAACCCGCTTTTTTATCATTGTACTTTTTTTTCAGAGAATAGAGAAACTTGTTTGAACCAATACCGCTTGGCTTGTAAGCAACAAAAAGGCGATTCATAGTCTTTCTACAAAAGATGCCAAAATATCACGTTTTGTTCCGGCAAAATTGATCTGCAGCTTAAACTCACGTCCTGATTTACTAACCCCTGTTACACGACCTGTACCAAAAATCTTATGGCGAACAAGATCACCCTTTTTAAAAGCTGTGTTTTTCTCAACAATCAAAGAGCCGTCACAAAGCCCTGCTTCATTGAAGAACCTGCTCTTTGCCAGATCACTTCTGCGTCCTTTGTAAAAACGGCTGGCTGCGTGAGAGAGAGTCAGTGTCTCTTTCGCACGGGTAAAAGCAACATAGCCAAGACGACGTTCTTCTTCAAGATCACTGCCATCACCGACAAGTGGTAAAAAGCCCTCTTCCATTCCTATGACAAAGACATGTTCAAACTCCAGACCTTTAGAAGCATGAATACTCATCATATAGATAGACTCACCCTCAACCTGATCCTGTTCACTCTGCAGTGTCAGCTCATTTAAAAACTCATCCAAAGAGGCTTCAGGGTTGTTTTTTATAAAATCTCTAAAGAGTCCGTAAAATTCATCCATATTGAGTATTCTCTCTTGAGCATCCTGCATATTTGCATAGATATCTTTGAGATGAAAAGTATCTTCTAATACATCGATAAACTCATAGGTTGACTCTTGTGCAACCTTTGCCACATCTGCAATATCTGCGACAAACTTTTTCAATGTTGCTGCATTTTTCTTCTTTACAAGCGCTTCAAGCTCTGTGAGATCTACATTTTTTAGATACTCAAAGATAGAACTTCCCTTTACGTGAGCTGCCAGTTCAATCTTATCGACACTTGCCTTTCCCAGTCCGCGTTTTGGCTTGTTTACAATGCGTTTAAAAGAGAAATCATCATGGTTGTTTGTAATGACACGGATGTAAGAGATAAGATCCTTAATCTCCGCTCTGTCATAAAAGCGGACACCACCGACAAGCTTGTAACCAATACCCGCACGGTTAAGCCCATCTTCTATGGAACGAGAGAGTACATTTACACGGTACAAAATTGCTATCTCACTGGCACTCACACCTGAGTCCAAAAGCTTTTGCACTTTGATGGCAATCTTTCTTGCTTCTTCATTCTCATCATTGGAATTTAGCGTTGTTACATCATCACCCGAGCCTCGTGTGGCAATGAGCTTTTTGCCAAGACGTGAACGGTTGTGTTCGATGAGTGCATTGGCAGTTTTTAAAATTGGAGCACGTGAACGGTAGTTCTCCTCAAGTTTAAAAACATTGGCACCTGTAAAATCATCATCAAACTCCATAATATTTCGAATATGTGCTCCACGCCATCCATAGATTGATTGGTCATCATCACCAACCACACAAATATTGTTGTGTGATGTACAGAGTTTTTGGATCAGTTTTAATTGCAACTCATTAGTATCTTGATACTCGTCTATCATAATGTATTGGTATTTTTGTGACGTTTTTTCTGCAAGCTCCGGATTTTCATCAAGGAGTTTGTATGTCAGTGCTATCAGGTCATCAAAATCCACAAGATTGTTCTCTTTTAAATACTCTTCATACTCACGGTACACTTCGGCAATCTGTTTGTAATTAAAGAGTTCTGCCTGCTTATAGGCATCATCGGGACTCATTAAAGAGTTTTTATAACGGGATATTTCACTCGCTATTAGTGGAGTCGGTAATTCTGAGTTTATCTTTTTAATAATGCGTTTTTTATCATCTGTATCAATAACTACAAAATTATTCTGACGATCTAAAAGATGAATGTTAAATTTTAAAAAGAGCAGACCGAACTTATGGAAAGTACATAGAAGTGGTGGATATGCACCGTTTTTCTCCATCATCTTCATGGAACGTTCTTTCATCTCACGTGCTGCTTTATTGGTAAAAGTAAGTGTCAATGTATTTGCCGGCGGAATACCTACAACCTCAATCAAATATGCCAAGCGTGAGACAATGGTTGTGGTTTTTCCACTTCCGGCACCTGCTAGAATAAGCACAGGTCCCTCTGTCTGTTTGACTGCAGCAGATTGAGACTCGTTTAAATTTTTAAATATTTTTTCCATAAAAGTCCACTATTTTTGTAAAGTAGTAATATTATAACAAAAAAAGCCACAAATTATTACAAAACTATTGCAATAATTATAATTATGAGTTATAATTTTGTTTATTATTAATACTTATAGGAATTATTATGTTAAAAGATTTTGCCAAATTACAAACATTTTTAATGGTAATTAAAGAGAAAAGTTTCTCTAAGGCGTCCGCTAAACTAGGTATTTCTCAGCCTGCTGTTACACAACAGATAAAATTTATCGAAGACTATCTCGATACAAAAATCGTTGAGAGAAAAAAGAATGGAATCGTACTTACCAAAGAGGGTGAAGATCTTTATCGCATTGCTCTAAGACTTGAAAAAGCGATCCAAAACTCTGAAAAAGAGCTCTTAAAAATCATCAATAAAGAGTTTACTTTTGTAATGGGTTCTTCTTTTGCAATCGGAAACTATGTTCTTCCTAACTATCTTGGCGAGATTAAAAAACGCATTGATAATGAAGTATTTATGAATGTTGATGTCTCTGCAAATATCATTGAACAACTCGAAGATAAAAAGATAGATGTTGCACTGATCGAATCTCCTGTTTTTAAAGAAGGTGTAATTTACAGAGAGTGGGTTGAAGATGAACTTGTACTTTTTTCTAATCAACCAATCAAAAAACACTTAAGTGCAGACGATCTGCTTGAGTTTGACTGGATCTGTAGAAATGAAGACTCACATACAAGAAAACTTACTTCAGAAGTTTTTGAAGAGATCGGTGTACAGTGTAACAACTTCAATGTTATTGGGGTACTTGCTTCTCCAACAGCGATTAAAGAGTCTATTTTACATGCAGATAAAACTGCTGAGCGTCCATTGGTTTCTATTATGTCACGCCATGTTATTAAAGCGGAAGTAGAAAACGGTACACTCTTTGAAGCACGTCTAAAAAATCATAAAATCACAAGAAACTTCTACATTGCTTATCTCAAAGACAGAAAACATGATGCCTTTGTAGATAATGTAGTAAATTATCTTCTCTCTTTAAACAGAGTATAAAACTTTTACTTCTTTTTTAGGAATTTTGAGTTTTCAGGATTTGCTAAAAAAGATTCCATGGAGTTTTTCACTCCTTTTTCATCGATATTTTTACTTTTTTCTTCCTCTTTTTCTTTATTTTCAACTGCTATATTTATAAAAAGAGGAGTCTCATCGACAATAATTTGTAAAATGCTCAGTAGAGGAACAGATACGACACTGCCAAAGTTCTCACTTCCAAAACCTGCTTCAAAGATAAACATCTCATCTTCAATACGCGCCGTCTCAAAAGTATAACCTGCTAGAAAAAAGAGTGTCAATGGTCGAAACTCTGCACTCATGCCATCTGGCAGTTCTGGATTAAATGAAACATCTTCTATTTTACAGAGAATTCCGAAATTTTGCTCCTTTTGAAAAAAGAGCACTACCAACTCTTCTATATGTCTTTTCATCATTTTTGCAAAATCTCTATCTTCTATTAAACTCTCTAGCAAATTATTTCCTCTATCTTTTTATCTGTAATTATATCAAAATCTATCATTGCGTTCATCACTGCCAGTTTCTCAAAACGATTCAATGACTCTGTAGGAATATCTGCTTCTTTTAAAAAACCACTCTCAAGTAATCTCTGACGTGTTGTACCTGCTAAAAGCGGTTTTTTTGGTGTTAGCCATAGATCTCCATCAAAACAAGCAATATTGGCAATCGTTGTATCTGTTACAAGTCCATTTTGTACAATGAGAATATCATCACACGCTTCTCTTTTTGCAAAAAGTCTCTCTAAGGCTTCTCTATTGGCATATTTTTTATCATACGCAATAGTATCAGAATCTATTAGTTTTAAGCTCTTCATATTCCGTTTTTTATACGGATGATAGCTCTGTGTGAGCTCTCCATCTGTACTGTATAGTACACGACAGCGATAGAGCCCTTGATGTGGTGGTTTTAAAATATCTTTGAGTTGTATAAAGTTTTCTATACCAAAAGAGCGCAGTGTCCTTTCATAACGTTGTTGATGATATGCAAGATTGCATAGTTTGCCATCAAGAACTTTAATCGTCTCTAAAAATTCAATCTTCACTAAAAAGTTCTGTAGAAAGATATCGCTCGCCCGTATCACAAAGAATCGTTACAATCGTTTTACCAGCAAACTCTTTGCGTGAGCCTACCTGCATCGCTGCATAAACATTTGCACCTGCTGATATTCCTACCAAAAGCCCTTCTTGTTTTGCCAACATTTTCGCAGTTGCAATGGCATCTTCATTACTCACTTTTATCACTTCGCCATAAAGTGAAGTATCTAAGATATCCGGTACAAATCCAGCCCCGATCCCCTGAATCTTATGAGGGGCTGGACTCTCTCCAGAGAGAATTGCCGAAGCCTCAGGTTCAACTGCAAAAACAGCAATTTCAGGAAGCTCTTTTTTTAGAATCGTAGATGTTCCTGTCAGTGTACCACCTGTTCCAACAGCAGCTACAAAAGCATCAAGATTACTCTCTGTATCGCGCAATATCTCACGTGCCGTTGTAAGCCTGTGAATTTCAGGATTTGCAGGATTTTGAAATTGCTGCAGGATTACAGAATTTAGTGTAGCCTCACGCAGCTCCTCTGCTTTTGCTATCGAGCCTTTCATCCCTTTTGCTGCAGGTGTTAAAACAAGCTGTGCACCGAGTGCCTTTAAAAGATTACGACGCTCTACGCTCATAGAGTCCGGCATCGTTAAGATCAGTTTCAAACCTTTTGCTGCACAGATAGACGCAAGGGCAATACCGGTATTTCCACTTGTCGGCTCGATGATTGTTGTTTCTTTTGTAATTGTTCCATCTTCCATACCACGGCGTATCATATTGAAGCCTATTCTATCTTTTACTGAAGAGCTCGGATTCATAAACTCACACTTTCCTAAAATAGTCGCACCACTCTCTTGTGAAGGAAAATTGAGTTTCACTAAAGGGGTATTTCCAATCAATTCCGATACATCATTTGCTATATTCATTCTATTATTCCTGCTATTGCGTCAATTTTTCAAATTTTACACTAAAAAGGTTATTTACACAAACTTCTATCATGCTAAAGACCTCTATAAAGCCATCAAAACCATCAAAAAAGTAAGGGTCTGGCACATCTGCGCCATCATATCCAAAATCTCCAAGTTTGACGAGATTTTGAGCACCCATCTGCTTTAAATACTCAAGATTACTTTCATCAAGAGCTACAATAAGCTCAAAATTTTCAAAATCTTCTGGCTTTACTTTTCTCGCACGTAAAGAACTGATATCTATGCCATGCATCGAAGCTACTTTAACAGCGTTCTCACATGGAGACTCTCCAAGATGCCAACCACCTGTTCCAGCAGAATCGACTGCTATGTTCACACCCATATTTTGAACTTTTGCTTTCGCTATTCCTTCTGCCAATGGCGAACGACAGATATTTCCTAAACAGACAAAGAGAACAGATTGCATAAATATTGCCTTTTTTTGCTAGAATTATACTAAAAAAGGTTTACTTGTGGCTATTTATCAAAGTGATGGGAAAAAACTTATAGATGTTGAGTATGATGTCATCCCTCAAATCAATGATATCATTGATGGTATGCGAGTTTTATCTGTCGATATGAAAAGTATTGAAGAGTATGCCGTATTTTTACTAGAACCGCTGAGTAGACATATTATCTGCTATATCTTTGATGAGATTTTCATAATCGGAAAATCTGATGAGTTTGAAACACTGAGTGATGCCATCGAGGCATGGAAAGCCGGGGAGATCTAACCCATAGGGTATAAAATCTCATTGTGAACTGCATCACAGGCATCTAAAACTTCTTGACTCAGCTCCAAATCCATCGCAGCTAAAGTAGCATCCAACTGCTCCGGTTTTGTAGCTCCAATGATAGTCGATGCCACAAAATCAAACTGCTTCGACCATGCCGTTGCCATTGTAACTGGATCTAGTCCCGCATCGGCTGCGATTTTAAGATACTTCTGCGTGGAAGCGAGTGTTTTTTCATTAACAAATCGTGCTGCCATCAGACGCTGTCTTTTATCACTTGCTTTCATATAACTGCTAAATCTTCCCTCTTTAATCTCAGCTTGATTGTATTTTCCACTCAGTACTCCGCCACCTAACGGTGAGTATGAAAGCAGTGAAATACTTTCTTTTCTACAAAGTGTTGCAAGTTCATCTAAAAAACGGCGATTCAATAAAGAGAAATTGTTCTGAATAGACTCAAATCGTGCATACTTTTTAAACTCTGAAGTCATCAATGCTTTTGTTGTTCCATAGGCTGTATCATTGGATGTTCCGATGTAGCGTACTTTTCCACTTTGAACAAGCCGGTCAAAAGCCTTCAGACTCTCTTCAATAGGTACTACAGTGTCCGGCCAATGCATCTGATACAAGTCTATGTAATCAGTCTGCAGTCGCTTTAAACTTCCCTCTACTGCTCGTTCAATATGAAAACTGTCAATTGCAGTTAGACCATGTCGAATGGGAGGAACAAACCATCCGTTTGCAGCACCGGCAACTTTTGAAGCAAGTATGACACTATCACGTGGTTTCGTTTTTAGCCATCTGCCTACTATCTCTTCTGTTAGACCTGCTAGTTTGGCATTTGGTGGAACTGGATAGAGCTCTGCCGTATCGAAAAAATTCACTCCAGCATCATAAGCTTTATCCATTATTTCAAATGCAACTTTTTCATCCGGAGTCTGCGTACCAAAGGTCATCGTACCCATACAGATAGGAGATACCCGTAGACCAGTTCTGCCAATATAGCGATATTTCATGCCATGCCTTTTGAAGATTATTTAGAAACATTGTATGCAAAGTAGCTTTAAAGTTTGATGATTATAAAAATGAAATTTTGAAAAATATCTATTTGAAAGTATGGTGCGCAGAGGGGGAGTTGAACCCCCACACCCGAAGGCACAACGACCTCAACGTTGCGTGTCTACCATTCCACCACCTGCGCAGTTAAAAAAGATGTCCGACTCCTAAAGAGTCGAACTGAGGTATATTTAAGTCTTAACCTAAATATGGGTTAGCGTAAAGTGCGATTAACGCAATTACGAGTGCATAGATAACTTGTGCTTCGATCATTGCAAGAGCGATGAACATTGTAGTCATAAGTTTCGCACCTAAACCTGGGTTACGAGCTGTACCAGCGATAGTTGCAGCAGCAGTGCTACCCATACCGATAGCTCCACCAAGTGCAGCTGTACCGATAGCTAAACCAGCAGCCAGCATAGAGTATGCTTTAAGAGTTTGGTTTGCAACTTCACCGTCGTTAGCAAACGCTGCAGCAGATAATGCTACTAAAAGAAAAAGAATTTTTTTCATTGTAAGTTCCTTTAAATTATTACAACCCGTTCGGATAGCGTAACCTCATTTTGTATCATGAAGCAACCGTAACATAAATGCCACGATTTCCCTACTAGAAATTGATAGGCGAATTATAACCGCTCTCTTATAAAAAGTAGTTTAAACTGCTTTTTAATTAAACATATCCGTATACATTGCCTTCGCCCAATCATAAGCACCTGCAGCATTCTTTTCTCCATGCTCTCCTTTCCATATTTCATCTGTTACAGGTGTAGCAAATTCAAATTGACCGACCTTTTTATTGTATGCATATTCTGAATGAATAAAGATACCTCTTTCTGGTTTTATGGAGACTAAAGATATACATACAGTTACAGGTGTTTCCCACTGAATTTTTGGCCCTTTATTGATTTTTCCAGCAATAAGACGTGCAACATATTTTGCTTCTGTATTGGAAGTGTTTCCAGATTTTGAAAAGCCCATAGGACGAGCGTCACCGCTGACAAAGATATTTTCTTCTCCTATCACTTCATAAGTAAAAGGGTCAATGTTTGCTTCCATTTTATTATAGATGGTATCTTTTGCAAATCCAAGCATCTCTAAGAGTTTCCCGCCTCTGACATGTGGATAAAATGATGCATCTTCAAAGCTGAACTCATCAAACTCTGTCGTTACTACTTTTTTATCTAAATCTATCTCTTCTATCTTTGCATTTGGCACATACTCTAAATAATCACTATACAACTCTTTCATAGCAGTATGAAAACCATGCTCTTTAATCGTAATATCATTGTTTTCATCCAAAAGAATTACTTTTGCTTTAATACCTTTGCTTTTAAAATAGTCTGCCACCATACAGGCTCTCTCATACGGTGCAGGAAGACATCGGTAATTTCCACCCGGAACGGTAAAGATAAAATTACCACCTTTGAAGTTTAAAATTTTCTCACGTAGCGTCATATGTTCACTTCCTGGCTTAAATGCAGCAGGGTACTCATTTCTGAGTCTGTTTTCAAGAACTTTGTCATCTGTCCAAAAAGAGTAATCATAATCAATTCCAGGAGCAAGAGCTAGATAATCGTACTCGATATCACCATTGGTAGTTTTTAAGATTTTTGCCTCTTTATCTATACCGTAGACAGAAGCTTGAAAATAGGTGTAGTTGTTCTCACGAGCACCCTGAAGATAATCATGTGTCAAAAACTCCAGATCAATCTTATCAACCAGCCAAAGGTTGCTCATAGGACACGATACAAACTCAAAACGCTGCTCAACCAAAATAACTTCAGCCTGAGGAGCTTCAATTTTTAGCTGTTTTGCAAGAGAGAGACCAGACCATCCACCACCGACAACAACAACTCGAGGAGAAGCAGTTTTTGGAAATGGTAAAAATGATGTTGGTAATTGTACTTTTTTAGGAGGTTTTATCTCCTCTTTTGTACATGCAGAAAGTGCAGTGGCAGCTACTGTTGCTGCTGAAATTTTAAGCGCATCTCTTCTGGATATCTTCAATGCTCTATCCTTATATGATTTTATACACATAAGGATATCAAATATAACTAAATGATTTCTTACTCAGCCATACCGAGTGAAATTTTATTTCCTTTAAACTCAAGTATCTCTACTTTTACCTTTTGTCCTTCACTCAGTACATCTTTGACATTATCGACTCTCTCTTTAGAGATTTTTGAGATATGGAGTAGTCCGTCAGTCCCATCTGGAAGCTCAACAAAAGCACCAAAATCAACAATACGTTTTACAACACCATCATAGACTCCGCCAACTTCATACTTTATCTTCTCTTTTTTTGGAGTATTGACAATTTTTTCAATGTGTGCTTTTGCACCATAAACGCCCTCTTTGTTCTTACCGGTGATTTTTACCTTTCCATCTTTTTTATCAATATCAATTGCCACTTCAAACTTCTCAATGATCTCACGAATCGTTTTTCCGGCCTGACCGATAATCTCACCGATAAATCCAGGGTCTATATGGAAATGCTCCGTTGACGGAAGTACACCATCATTAAACTCTATCTTCTCTTCAGCTTCTAGCATGATATCTATAATGTGACTACGTCCCTCTTTTGCCTGATAAAGAGCTTCTTTAAGAACATCAAGTGAAATACCACCGAGTTTGATATCCATCTGCATAGCAGTGATACCCTCTTTTGAACCAGTTACTTTAAAGTCCATATCACCATCATGGTCTTCGAGTCCCATGATATCTGATAGAATCGCATACTTGTCACCATCACTCACCATTCCCATCGCAATTCCAGCAACTGTATCACTTGTATCTATATCTGCTGCACGAAGGGCCAAATAACCACCACATACTGTAGCCATTGAAGAAGAACCGTTACTCTCTAAAATCTCTGAAACCAAGCGAACAGTCTGTCCATCAAGATTTACAATCGGCTCTAATGCACGTTTAGCCAAGTTACCGTGACCGAGTTCACGTCTTTTTGTTCCCATGATCGGACTTGCTTCACCAACTGAGAAACCTGGAAAGTTATAGTGCACCATAAAGTTCTCATTTTGTGTGCCTTCATCAGTGAGACCTTCAAACATCTGTGCATCTTTTGGTCCACCCATAGTAAGGACAACAAGTGCCTGCGTTTGACCACGAGTAAAGAGACATGAAGCGTGTGCAGCGGGTAATATATTTGTATCGATGCTAATAGGTCTTACTTCATTTAAAGCACGACCATCGGCACGAACTCTCTCATTTAAAATCTGTGCTCTTACAAACTCTCGTTTAACAGCTTCAATGGCATCTTTTAGCTCTAACTCAAGCTCAACATCTGCCCACTCCTCCTTGGAAGCAATAATATTTTTACGAAGCTCACGCAGTGCAGTTGAACGTTCTGATTTTGCCATTTGGGAGAGTGCATCTTCAATGTCACTGAGATGATTTTCTTTTACATACTCTACCATTTCATTGTTAAGCTGGTGTGCTTTTAATTCTAGTGGTTTGATATCTTTTTGGTATGGTCCAAAAGCCACTTCATACTCTACATTGGTAGCGAAAAGCACCTTTTCTGTTTTATCTAGCACTTCGATAAGTTCATCTTCATTCATGGCATTTGATACATGCTGTGAGAGAACAATTGTTCCGATAGATGGGTCCATAATAGGATCTAGTACAGGTTCTGGAATCTCTTCGACTTCAATATTTTCACTACCGATTGAGCGCATCTCAATCATCAAGAGTTCCTCTGTTGTTCCTGAGAGATACAAATCAAGTGTTGAGTTTTTGAGTTGCGTGAGTGTTGGATTTAAAATCAACTCTCCATCAACTTTTGCAGCACGAACAGCAGATACGCTTCTGTTGATATCTATGTCTGAAACATACAACGCAGCTGAAGCAGCATTGAGTGCTAGAACCTGCATATCAGATTCACTGTCAGCTGAGAAAACCATAATCGTAATTTGTGTTGGATGTCCAAAACCTTTTGGGAAAAGCGGACGCAGACTTCTGTCAACAATACGAGAAGTCAGTGTCTCAAAATCACTCGGCTTTGTCTCACGTTTGAAAAATCCTCCCGGAATCTTTCCTGCAGCATATGTCTTTTCTATATACTGTACAGTAAGTGGTAAAAAGTCATCTTTTACTACTTCAGTCTCATCAATAACCACTGTTGCAAGAATGACCGTTTTACCTGATTTTAACCATGTACTTCCATTTGCCTGTTTTGCAACGTATCCAAAACTATACGCTTCTTCTCTGTTTTCTAAATTTAACTCTACATCATATTTCATCTGTTTTCCTCTAGTATTTTTTCAATATTTTCATCATCTATCTTTTCTAAATTTTTGTAGTACAGATCTGTCTCTACATAATCATCAATGTCATATAAAAAAAAGATATCATCCACAAAGGTCTCTAATACTTCTAGCACATCTTTAGGAAGGACTGGAACAGCAATATAGACTGCCTTTGGCTTTTGTGCCAGAACAGTCTTGAGCGCTGTCATAAATTTTGTACCTGTTTCACTTCCCTCATCCACAAGTAAAACCACTTGATTTTGCATAGATGGAAAAGGCTGACCTTTTCGATATTGATATATATGGCTAAGTATATCCTCTTCATGCTTTCTATGCGCTTCACCATAGATATAATCGTACTGAATATCAAAGGCATTGATAAGATTTTCATTAAGGACTATCTCTTCTGTCTCGCTTACACGTGCCACTTCACATTCAGGATTATTTGGAGCCATAATGGCTTCTAAAAAGAGAATTTCCAAAGAGTTTTTGAGTCCATCTTTAATATAAGAGCCTAGCTCCAATCCACCCTTCGATACCGCTACAATATTCCACTCTTCTTCTTTAAGCTTTTGCATTGGCATAATATCAATAAGTCTTGTAGCTGCATCTTCTCTGTCTTGGAGCATATGTTTATATTTTTGCATATCTCTTTCCTAGTTTGTCTGCTTGTTTGGCAGTTTATATGTAATAAATGAGCTGTTTTTACTTGGCTGCATCAATGGTTTTAAGACAATTGTTATATAGATATATTTGTCATATATCGACGACTCTCCACTCTGTGTCAAAATCGGTCTGTTATTCTCACTATATTTTATACCAAAGTCCCAACATCTTTTCTTATACATAAACCCTATTGACATACTTTTTTTCTCTCGGGATTCCAAATCATAATTATACAGCGCTGAAAAAGAGTAGTGTCTATTGTATTCATACTCTGCACTCGAAGTCAGATAACTTGTATATCTCAAAGGGTCACTGCTTGTCTGAGGATTAATAAAACTGTCTTTATAAAGATGCGAAAGATGCAGTGCTACTCCATAATTTGTAAAAGAGACCTTATTAAAGACTTTTGAAAATCTGTTTTGATCATAATTGTAAAACATATTGTTATAAAAGGAGAGATAGGAAGTGATTTTATAATCGAGTTCATTCTCGAGTTCTCCGTAACGATTTGCATTCGAAGAGTACGATATACGCTGTGCCAATCTATGATAAAGCACTTCTTTTGCTTGTTTGTCATACACATACTGTGTAAATTCCAGTTGTGCTGCATTATCTATATCTGTAATATTATAAAACTCACATCGTGCATCATAATCCGGGTCTGTCGTATTTGCGATATCTGAACAATATTTTGAGTTATCTTCATAAAAGCCACTCTCTTGACTCCATGCTGAACGGTTATAAGTCACACCTAAACCAATAATATGACTGAAATTTTCATACGGTTTTGTCAGTTGTGAAGCGACACTGATTGTATGATAGTTTCGTGTATAGTATCCATCCCTGTAATCAAAGGTCGTTCGTGAATCATTCCCGCTAAAAGCAGAGTGTTGCATATAAAGATTTGCAGTGTATGAAGCGGTAAGATACTCATCAAAAAAAGAAGACTGCAAGGTTACAGGAAGATTGATATCCGTTTGAACTACTTTATTGTTTGTCTGCCTGCGGATATTATTACTTTTTATATCAAGCGAGTACAAAAGATGGTCTTTTAGCAGTGTATCCAAATAGTAGTGATACTGAACAACCGGAAGTTTTTGCAAAGTGTTTTCATTATTATCGAGTGTTAAATCTTGATAATATTTCAAATATGTACCAAAATAGTTCTGTCGAGTGTTGTAAAAAATATTAACACGTGAGAGAACCTGCGTTGCCGTTGCTGTATCAGTTGTATCTCCCTTTTCCAAGTTGATATAGTCAACATCATTCATATGATTGATATCTATATAAAGCCCGGACTGTCCGGAAAAATCATAACCGCTCCAAAGATTTAAAAAGTCTCTGTTGTCATACTTGACATTAAATCCATAGTGTGAGTTATTTTGGAGGTTGTTTTTTAAAAAATAATCCTCTTTTTCTTTAAAGTATCCCATCTTAATTTCACCATGAGAAACTTTAGAGTCTACAAAACGAAACTTTGTATAGATACCTGCTCCACGTGAGGTTCTAATCTGTGGTAAAAATTCTAAATCCCACCAGTTCTGCTCAGCGATATATATTGGTTGTTGGTAGTAAAAACCTTCATCATTAGAGAGTCCAATAGCAGGTTTTAAAAGACCTGTTCGTCTTGTAGTGTCCAGTGAATATCCAAAATAGGGAGTATAAAGAACTGGAATATCATAGATATAGAGACGCATATTGTAAAGATTTATCCACATCGACTCTGTATCATAATCAGATGATGAAAACTCCATCGTCCAAAGCGGGTCTATTGGGTTACATCCGCTCACAACACCTGATGCTATATCTATCTCTTCTTCGGTTGCTTTACCCTCATCGCCACTCATCCAGACATCTGATTTGTTGTCAATCATATAAAAAGGTCGAAAAAGACGCTCTTTTTTGGCAATATTTAATTTGGCATATTTCCCAAGGATTTTGTATTTACCTGCATGATTGGCACGTATATTGTCAAAGAGTTCCAAGTCACCCGTTTTTTTATCATATGTTGCTCTGTCTGCTGTAATAATATAATCTTTGTATATAACAGAGACTCCACCGGCAACATTGATGATTTCATTATGTGAACTGAGTTTTGAAGCATAAATCTCTACCTTATCTCCAGCAGACAGACATGCGATCAAAAGTGAGAGAATAAAAAAGAGTCTAAACATTGACAACCAAAGTTTTTGCAGTTTTATCATGCCAGGTCTGGTGAGCAGGGTCCATCATTCCCCATAAAAACCCCAGATAGAAAAGCATCTCACTAATAACACGAAAGATGGCACGGTTAAGTGAGCATAAAAAAGAGGGATTTTGCAGAGTTGTTATCTCAATGACTCGAATCTTCATAGCGATTTTACCAAGTGTAGCACCATACTGCATAACAAAAAATGTCTGATATACTATCTTCATTATCAGATACTCAAACATGAAGTTATTTGTAAGCATGATCATCTCTTCTACCGTTTTGGCATTGGAAAATGAGTCCGACATTGCAATGATTAGAAGAAAAGAGAGCAGCATCTCATCAATAAAAAAGGCCATCGCTCTTTTTTTAATATCAGCTAGTACCAAACCCTCACGATGCAGTACATTCTCTATCTCTTCATTCAAACAATTCTCCTAGAGTGCCTGATAGGCTATATCACTACGGAATTTTTTACCGGCAAAATGTACCTGTCCACAACGTAGATATGCTCTGTCACGTGCCTCTTTGATACTATCCCCAAGACCAACGCATACGAGAACACGTCCACCTGTTGCATAAAGTTTACCATCTTCACGGCTCACCCCTGCAAAAGAGATATGCGTATATTTTGCGATCTCTTCATGGTGTACATCATCTAAAATAATCTCTGCTGGAGTTGATGAACTATACGGATAGTTCTCACTCGCCATAACCACACCTACAGCATACTGGTCAGAAAATTCTACTTTTATCTCACCCAAACGGTTTGTTGCTGCTTTATAGAACATATCTGCAACAGAAGATGTCATAAGTGGCATTAAAATCTCACATTCAGGATCCCCAAAACGAACATTGAACTCCAAAGTAATCGGTTCACCATTAACAACCATGATTCCGATAAAAAGGACACCCTCAAATGGTGCACCCTCTTTTTGCATACCATCTAAAGTTGGTCGGATAATTCTATCTTTAACCTTTTGATAAAGTTCTTCATCAACTAAAGGTGTCGGAGCATATGCACCCATACCACCTGTATTTGGTCCTGTATCACCATCACCTACACGTTTATGGTCTTGTGCAGCCGGAAGTAAAATATAGTCTTTTCCGTCACATACGGCAAACATAGAGAGCTCATAGCCATCTAAAAACTCTTCAACGATTACTTTTTTTCCAGCATCTCCAAAACTTTTACCGCTAAGCATCTCACTGATTGCTTTTTTTGCCTCATCATGGCTTTGTGCGATAATAACACCTTTACCACCACAAAGGCCATCTGCTTTTACAACGATTGGCGCCTCTAGAGTATTTGTAAATTTAAAAAGTTCCTCTATCGAGTCACTCTCAATATAGCGAGCAGTTGGGATATCATACTTTGCCAAGAAGTTTTTCATATAGACTTTTGAACCTTCTAATTGTGCTGCTTCTTTACTTGGTCCAAAAATAGTCAGACCATTTGCTTTGAAGATATCAACAACACCGTCAACAAGTGGTGCTTCAGGTCCTACAATTGTCAGCTCAATTGCATTCTCTTTTGCGAATGCAGCCAGATCATTGTAGTCTTTAATGTCTAAATTTGTTCCCAGCTCATCTGTAGCACCATTACCAGGTTGAAAAAAGAGCTCATGCCCTGCATTTTCATTTGCAATAGCAAGACCTATTGAGTATTCACGTCCACCACTGCCAAGTATTAAAATCTTCATTAATTCTCCATATAAATAAAAAAAGTTTACTTAAAGTACTTTCATACTCTAAGTAAACTCTTTAAAGTTGTCTCATATATAATCCGAGTAGCCGTCACACTATTGGCTTGGTTCTAAAAGCCGAATTTGGGTGAAGAGAGAACTAGCTGACGGCGACAGTCTCATTGGCAGAGTTAACATACCTCAAGCGAGATCATCGGCACACGCTAGCTCTACTTGTTCACGATATGAATATGTAGAACCCTCATATACGTGCTGACACGAACTACTCAGACTATATGAAATATTATACTAAAAATTTGCTTGAAATTATTTTAGAAATTGCTCTTTTGCTATTGTTATGCAGCTTTCTATACTTGTTTTATCAGATAAAACGTAATTTACTCCTATAGGAAGTGCTTTTGCAGTTGTTTTCCCAATAACAATGATACTTTGTCCTTCTTCAAAAGTATGATTTTTCAAATAACAATTTACACTTGATGGAGAAGTAAAGATGAGTATTGCATCATCTTTAACTTGCACTTCATTTATAGCTTGTGAACAGTCACTTTCATAGACTATGCTCTCATCTATTTTATAGCCTTCATCTTTACATATCTGAACAAAATCAGATGCTACAATTTTGGCTCTTAGATAGAGCCATTTTTTCTCTTTTGGATAAGATTTTATTTTACCCTCAAGATTATCTCCATAACCTCCTCCAATATCCAAAACTTTGCCACCTAAAGCCTCATAAGACTTGGCACTCTGCACAGAAACACACAGAGCAGACAGATGCAGATACTCCTCTTTTTTATATTGCATAAGCGCTTTACTAGCCTGTTTAGAGGTAATAATCAAAGCATCATATTTTGAGAAATTAATGTTAGGTTTAAAAAAGGTAATGTCTAGCGAGTTAATGCTGATAGCATCAGGATGTGAAGAGATAGAAAAAAGATACAGAGGTCTAGGTGTTATCATAAAGACTCCTCATTAAAAAACAAAAAAAGATAAACTGTAAATCATAAAAAGTTTGATGTAATTTGGAATGTTTTTAGGTTGAGGCATAGTAAACTATGCCGATGCCTAAATTATTTCAAAGTGCATTGAAATTTTTCTTGATTTATTCCCACTCAATAGTTGCCGGTGGCTTGCTAGAGATGTCGTAGACAACTCTATTGATTCCATCCACCTCATTGATAATTCTTCTTGAAATTCTCTCAAGTAAATCATGCGGTAAATGTGCAAATGTTGCTGTCATTCCATCCACTGCTTCAACGACACGCACACAAACAGTATTGTCATAAGTACGGTTATCACCCATAACACCAACTGATTTTACATTTAAAAGTACTGCAAATGCTTGCCATGTTTTTGCATAGTACCCGCTTGCTTTAAGCTCATCAAGTAAAATAACATCTGCCTCACGCAGAAGGTCCAAGTCAGTTGGATTCACATCACCCATGATACGAATCGCAAGTCCCGGTCCAGGGAATGGATGACGGTTAATCATAGATTCTGGAAGACCAAGTTCAAGACCTATTTTACGTACTTCATCTTTAAAAAGCTCACGGAGAGGCTCAATGAGCTCGAAATCCATCCAGTCAGGAAGTCCACCAACATTGTGATGTGACTTGATAACTTCAGATGGACCATTTACTGAAATAGACTCAATAACATCCGGATAGAGTGTTCCTTGTGCAAGAAATTTAATACCTTCGTGTTTTTTTGCCTCTTGCTCAAAAACTTCAATAAAAGTATGTCCGATAATCTTACGTTTCTCTTCAGGATTTTCAACACCTGCCAAACGAGAAAGGAAAAGCTCACTTGCATCTGCAACAACCAAAGGTACTTTGAGATTGATTTTAAATACCTGCTCAACCTGCTCACGCTCACCTTTACGTAAAAGTCCGTTATCTACAAAAACAGGAATAAGTTGATCCCCGATCGCTTCATAAAGCATTGCAGCAACTACAGAACTGTCAACGCCACCACTGAGTCCACAAAGCACTTTTCCATCACCAACTTGTTCACGGATTTTAGCGATTTGCTCTTTTAAGAAATGCTCCATTTTCCATTTTTCCGTAACACCACAGATATTTTTTGCGAAGTTACGAAGCATCAAGTAACCCTCTTCAGAGTGTTGAACTTCCGGGTGAAACTGCATTGCATAAACACGTTTTTCATCATTTGCAATTGCTGCATATGGAGAGTTGTCTGAAGTTGCAATAACTTTAAAACCTTCAGGAAGTGTCTCAACTCTGTCAGAGTGACTCATCCAAACGATACGATTGTTATCACACTCTGCAAAAAGAGGAGATACATTATCAGGATATCCGACAATATTAAGCTCTGCTTTTCCATACTCATGATGATCAGATCGAATTACACTACCACCAAAATCAACTGCAATTCTCTGCATACCATAGCATATTCCAAGAACGGGAATA
Organism: Sulfurimonas sp. NWX79; assembly: GCF_039667035.1. Lineage (NCBI taxonomy): Bacteria > Pseudomonadati > Campylobacterota > Epsilonproteobacteria > Campylobacterales > Sulfurimonadaceae > Sulfurimonas > Sulfurimonas sp. NWX79. Next base: position 90,953 of record NZ_JALCZL010000004.1, on the reverse strand, counting down.
CCCATAGAGTAAACACCCTGATCTACTTCATAAGCATCTTCATTATATACAGAAGATGGACCGCCGGAGAGGATAACACCTTTAGGATTTTTTGCTTTGATATCTTCTACTTTTGTATGGTAAGGAAGAATTTCACAGTAAATCTTATCTTCACGCAAACGACGTGCGATAAGTTGTGTATATTGAGAACCGAAATCTAAAACGATGATGCTAACATTTGTCATATAAATGCCTTTTTATAGTTTTTTACATCAAAATGAGCAAAGCCCATCTTTGATGGCAGGGACTTTTCGTCCCTACAACCCCCTAAAGCTACAAAAAACACTGTTTTTTGAGAAATAAAGAAGTTTTAATTTAATAAATTATTTGTGAAAGGATAGCAAAATCAAGATTAAGATTTAATTTGTTTAGAAGATATAAGCTCAGAATTCAACTCTGAGCTTATAGGAGAATAATTAATAAAGTCCCATTAATTCAAATTGAATATACCAAATAGATACAGAAACAATGTAACCTACTAAAATAGTCCAAGCATGTTTCATATGGCTTCCAAAAGTATAGATACCACGAAGACGACCCATAACACCGACACCTGCAGCAGAACCAAAAGAGATAAGACTACCACCGACACCGGCTGTCATAGTAACCAACATCCATTGTGCTAAATCCATATCAGGAGATGACTTTAAGATTGCACTCATTACAGGTACATTATCAACAATAGCTGAAAGAAAACCAACACCAATATTTGCCGCAGTTGAACCTATCATGCCATAGAGATCATGAATATACTCTAAGAAACCTAAGAAATGTAGTGCACCTACAGCTGAAAGAATACCAAAGAAGAAAAGAAGCGTGTCATTTTCTATTTTTTGCATATTGATGTAGATATTGAAAGCATTTTTCCCGCCTTTTTCTAGAGTAACTGAGTAAAGTTTTAACAGTGCCAAACCAAACATCATACCCCACATTGCAGGGAAATGGAAGAATTGATGTCCAAGAACCGCGATTGTAATCGTTCCGATACCAAGATAAACAACACCCATACCACCATCTTGTACTACAGGCTTTGACTCTGTTGCAGCATTAAATGCAGGTTCACCATCAGGAACTGACATAGCAAGTAAGAATGCTGTTACTGCCCAACCTAAAAATGATGCAGGAAAGAGATAGAGGAAGTCTATAAACTCACCCTTACCAGCTGTCCATGCCATTAGTGTTGTAATATCACCAAATGGAGACCAAGCACCACCAGCATTTGCAGCTACGACGATATTGATAGCACCAGGAACCAAGAAAGCCATATTTTTCTTGTCAATCGTAAAAAGCACCGTTGAAAGGATGAGCGCAGTTGTCAAGTTGTCTGCTACAGGAGAGATAAAAAATGCTAAAAATCCTGTTAGCCAGAAAAGTTTTTTATATGTATATCCTTTTGAGACAAGTTTATACTTCATCAAATCAAAAACACCACGTTCAATAAGCGTTTCAATGTATGTCATGGCAACAAGCAAGAAGAAGAAAATCTCTGCAATTTCAAGAATTAGATTTTCTAATTCATCATGAAGATGATCAGGACTCAATCCATTAATTGTAAAATAGATACCTACAAGCATAAACATTAAAGTACCTGCAAATAGTGCAGGCTTAGCTTTGTTCACCTCATATCTCTCTTCTGTTGCTATAAAATAGTACGCTATAACAAATACAGCTAAACTAAGCCATCCAACCCATGTTGTAGCCAGATTTACATCTGTTGTTGCATGTTCTAGTGCCTTAAGGGCACCTTCTACGACTGAACCGTGTTCCATCATTTCTCCTCTTGTATTGTATGAACCCCTATGGATTCACTTCTGTTTAATGCACAGAGCACTATCTCTCTTGCTGTCAATAAACGAAATTTAAGTAGTTTACCAATTTTTTCATTTAAAAGAGCATTAATTGTCTCTAAAGCATCATTTAGTCCACTTTTTGTTCGAATAATTGAGACATTTTCCCACATAATATGACGTAGTTGATTCTTTTTTGCCTTGTCATCTTTAAAGCTCATTACCTCATCACTGACTGCAAACTCCTGAAATTTCTTCTCGTTTTTGTTCTGCATGATATCATCAACTGCTATTTTTGCAAAAACAAGACCTTCTAAGAGTGAGTTTGATGCAAGTCTGTTCGCACCATGGACCCTTGTTGAAGCAACTTCACCGATAGCATAAAGATTTTTCACATTTGGCACTCGTGCATGCAGGTCAGTTTTGATACCTCCTATGGCATAATGAAATGCCGGAGAAATCGGCACTCTGTCTTTTGGTACCGTATAACCAAGCGCACGCAGGTTTTTATAGATATTTGGAAAACGATGTGCAAAATACTCCTCTTCAAAGTTCTCTAAATTCAAGTAAACCTGCAGTCCTGTCTTTTTCTTGTATTTATAAATTGATTTGGAAACGATATCACGAGAAGCAAGCTCTCCTCGTTCATCATACTCAAACAAAAAACGTTTACCATTCTCATCAACTATCGTTGCACCTTCACCTCGCAGCGCTTCAGTCAAAAGCATCTTCTGTGCGCCTGTAGCATTAACAAAGACAGTCGGATGAAACTGCAGCATCTCCATACGGTCCAGTTCAATGCCCTTCATCACACAAAGGCCTTGAATATCGGCACTGATACAAGGTGCGTTTGTATGGTACTCATAAAGTGAACCTACACCGCCACTTGCAATGATGACATCTTTTGCATAGAGATTATAACTCTCTCTGTGGTCCAATACTGTCACACCATAGCACTCCCCATCTTTGATGAGTAGATCAACAACACGTGCATCACTGAGCATTGCGTGAGGATTGTGTTGGAGTAAAAAGTGATGCAGATAGCGTCCAGTCGCATCACCGCCTGCATGCAAAATTCGCTCGCATGAGTGTGCCGCTTCCCTTGTATAGAGCAGATTACCCTCTTCATCTCTATCAAACTCAAAACCGTTTTTTATCAAGTCATCGATAACCTCACGGGAATGTTTGCTTAAAAGCTCAACAGCCTCTCTGTCACACAGACCATCACCAGCTGAGAGTGTATCTTGGATGTGTACAGGAACATCTGCTGCATCTCGTGCCAGAGCTACGCCACCCTGTGCGTAGAAAGTATTACATTTAAAGGTTTGTCGTTTGTTTATCAACAGTACTTTTTTATCACGAGGGAGATTCATTGCAGCATAGAGTCCTGCTACACCGGCACCCACAATAATTACATCATAATGAAACATTATTTGCAGCTCGCATTCGTTTCATTGTTCTCAAAACTTTTCTTTTTATAGTGAAATTCAACATTATTATCACCTTTTGGCACATCCTCTTGATAATATGGTGGCGCTTTATATCCACAAGCACTCAAACTTAATAAAAAGCTTGTTATAATTATCAGATGAAAAATGCTCGTGATATTATTAATTCTATTCAAAATCGACCTCAATTTTCTAAATTATCTCGTTTTAAGTGTATAGACACCATACGCCTCAGTTTTTCGGCACCGCTGCAAAAAATGATTAAGTTTGCTTACATAAAAAACGATACACTTTTCTTTGTGCTGAACCATCCAGGTGCCAAACAAGAGTTTGATAATAATATACAAAGCATTAAAAGTGCTTTAAAGTATGTCCAACCAAAAGAGTGCGAGGGCTTTACAATCAATGATATCAAAGCATTTGTAACACACACTCCCTTACGCAAGAGCACTCAAGAGAAGCAAAACGAACCACAAAGCTATCCTGAGCGTGCAACAGGGACATTTAAAATCACAACAGAGGATGCGCATTTGCGTGAGCTTTTAGAGTCTATTCAAAATATTATAAAAGAGCTCCATGAATCTTAAAGAGAGTATCCAGAAACTCCCAGACTCTGCCGGTATCTATCAGTATTTTGACAAAAACGGAAAACTGCTTTACATAGGAAAAGCAAAAAATCTCAGTAACAGAGTCAAAAGCTACTGGCTTTTCAGCCCTGAACTACGTCCAAATCCAAACCTCTCAGTGCGCATTATAAAAATGTTGGAGCAGACCGTATCTCTGAACTATATTGTCGTAAAAAGCGAACATGACGCTCTTATTTTGGAAAATTCACTCATTAAACAGCTCAGTCCTAAATACAATATCTTATTGCGTGATGATAAGACATACCCTTACATCTATATTGACAACGCTGAAAAATTTCCACGATTTGACATCACACGCAAAATTATCAAAAGTAAAGAGATTAGCTACTATGGTCCCTATAGTGTAGGGGCTAGGGATATTTTAAATTCCGTTTATGAGATAGCAAAACTTGTTCAAAAAAAAGGCTGCCTAAAGTCGAAAAAACTCTGTCTCTATTATCAGATAGACAAATGCCTTGGTCCATGTGAGCTGCCAGTCTCAAAAGAGCGTTATCAAAAAGAGATAGACAAAGCTACACAACTCATCAAAAATAAAAAGCTCCTGATTAAAGAGCTGGAAAAGAAAATGGAGTTTTATGCTGAAGAATTACGCTTTGAAGAGGCTGCAGAACTGCGTGACAGAATTGACAAAATAAGCCGTTCGGAGATAAAGAGTGAGATAGATTTTGCAACAAATGAAGATTATGATATTTTTGCAATTACCCATACTGAGCAAAAGGCCGCACTTGTGAGAATCTTTATGCGTCATGGTAAAATCATCTCCTCTTCACATGATATTATCAACCTGCGTGAGGGCTTTGATGCAAATGAACTCTATTCACGTGCTTTACTTGATTTTTACAAAGATGAAAAGCCACCTATTATAGCTCCTATCTTACTTGCAGATTCTTTTGAAGATATAGAGCTCATTCAAGAGCACCTCAGCCGTATTTTTAAGAAAAAAGCACTGCTTACGGTACCAAAAAGAGGGAAAAAAAAAGATCTCATTACATTGGCACTACTGAATGCACAAGAGCTGCTCAAAAAAGAATCAAAGTCCAAAGATGAGAGAATTTTAAAAGAGATACAGGAGTTGTGTGTTCTAGAAAAAATACCTTACAGGGTTGAGATTTTTGACAATTCACATATGTCAGGTGTTGCTACTGTTGGAGCTATGGTTGTTTATGAAAATAACAAATTTGATAAGCAATCCTACCGTATCTATCACTTAGAAGCAAGAGATGAATATGGCCAGATGAGAGAACTTCTCTCACGTAGAGTAGAGAGTTTTAAAAAGAGTTCTCCACCTGATTTGTGGATACTGGACGGCGGAGCAACTCTGCTCAAGCTCGCCTTAGAGATTTTAGAATCTAACGGTGTTTGGCTTGATGTTATCGCTATTTCAAAAGAGAAAGTTGATGCAAAAGTACATCGTGCAAAAGGCAAGGCAAAAGATATCATCTATACGAAAGAGGATGTTTTTCGACTCAAAGAGAGTGACAAACGTCTGCAATGGGTTCAAAAGCTTCGTGATGAAGCACATCGCACAGCTATTAGCTTTCATAAAAAGACAAAACTCAAGCTCGACCAAGAGAGCAAGCTTTTAAGTTTACACGGAATCTCAACTGCTAAAATCCAAAAACTACTTAATCATTTTGGAACATTTGAAAGTTTAAAAAAGCTTACAGTTGAGGAAATTAGTACTGTTTTGAGTCAAAAAGATGCAAAAATTATCAAAAAATTTTATAACTAAGTTTTTTTTTCACTCCTTTATGATATATTTGTGATAATTTTAGTTATCTCAAAGGTTTTTAATGAATAGAGCTACACCAATTGATGAAGAGTATTTTTTTGATGGTTCTGCCATAATCAGTCAGACAGATCTCAAAGGCATTATAACCTATGCGAACAGAGCATTTAGCGAAGTTTCAGGCTATAGTGTAGAGGAACTCGTAGGAAAACCGCACAATATCTTAAGGCACCCGGATATGCCAAAAATCGTTTTTGAAAAGATGTGGAGTACAATTCAAAGCGGGCAGGCATGGAATGGACTCGTTAAAAATCTACGAAAAGACGGAAGATACTATTGGGTAGATACAGAGATTCTTCCTATCAAAGACAATGATGACAAAATTACTGGTTATATAGCAGCAAGAAAAGCAGCGTCTCGTAAGGACATCCAAGAGAATGAAGAGACATACACAAAAATGCTTGAAACACAAGATTAAGAGGGTACGAATATGCTAATTTATAATTTTCAAAAAGAGTTTTTAGGAATTGATGAGAAAGATTTAAAGACCTTAGGTTTTCATACACTCTCAGAATTACGTGCGGAGGTAACCGACTTTGCCGACCTGTTTGTAAAGACACCTGGATATGTACACAACTTCAAACATGTTCATTGGATAGATTTCGTCAACTATGCCGATGTATCTGAAGAGTCAAAAGTCCTTATCAATGTCAATTCCAAAACCTTTAAAGCTACGCTCTCTGTATCACCGCTCTTTTTAATTGATAATCCGGCTTCACCTGCTTACATTATCCACCTGAACAATCTTCGTCCGCTTTCAAAAAGTGAAAACGACAATCTCTCCAGTGATATACTTGACAGAGAACTGCCAAAAGTAGCACCACAAGAACCTAAAGTTTTCACACCTGCACCTGAAGTTGCAGCAGCAGTACATGACAACTATGATATAGCACCAGAAGCAAACATACCAGAACCTGTACCTGAGCCATATCAAGCAGAAGAACAAATCTCTATCGAAGATGAGGTGGCTCCAATCGAAGTAACACAGAACTTTGATGAACCACTTTCTATGCCTGAACATGAAGAGGAGACTCTTGATGTTGGAGATCTCTCTTTAGATGTCTTTGAAGAAGAGATTGAGGCTCCTGCAACACCTACTCCAGAACCACTTGTTGAACCGGCAGCATCGGATGTTATAGCAAGTACAAAACCTGTTAAGAAAGTAGTAAAGAAAGAACTTGCAGAAGAATGGGATAATGGTTATCAGTATGACCCACACATCGCTTCAAAAGAGTTAGGGCTTCCACTTGATTTGATTGAAGAATTTATTCAAGACTTTATTGCACAGGCAAAAGAGTTTAAACCAGATATTGATAAATCAATCGCAGAAGGGGATGTTAACAATGTTAAGATCCTTTCTCACAAACTAAAAGGTGTTGCTGCGAATCTCCGTATCGAAGATGCTCATGAAGTCTTATCGGCAGTAAGTGCAACAGGAGATATGGCTGTTATTGAAGATAACCTTGATGTCTTCTATAAAATCATTGCAAAACTTGCTGGTGAGCCAATTGAAAAAGTTGTCGTCGTTGAAGAAGAGATAGAAGAGAGTGTTGCACCAGTTTCAGACGATACAGAAATCAATATAGAAAGCAATGAACAAGAAGAGACTATTAGCCTTGATTTCAAAGATGATGATGAAGTTATGACAAACACATCTTCTGAAGAAACAGCTGAACTTTCAAAGAGTGACGAAGAGGAAGATTTTGATATAGCTTTGGATTTTAAAGATGATGAAGATATTGCTATGATCGATATCGAAGATAAAGATGTACCTGAGAAGATCGATATGCCAGAGCTTGCTGATGATGACTTTCTTGTCCTTGGAGGCAATGAAAATACAGAACAAGAGATTCCTCAATTTTCAAAAGCACAAGCAGCTCAGGAGATAGGTATTGATGAAGCAAGCTTTAATGAACTTTTTGATGATTTTGTGAATGAAAGCCATCAAATTTTTCAAAAAATAAACAGTGCTATAAGCAATGATGATTTAGGGACATGCCGTAATGAAGCACTAAAATTTAAAGGTATGAGCGATAATATGCGTCTTCATGAATTCACAAATGAACTGGAAACACTTATTCACTCATCAGACAAAGATGAGATTATTGCAGCAGCCCAAAAAATTGATGCTACAATCAATAAAATATCAGAAATAGGAGCTTAAAAGATGCAGTTAGGCTTAAAAAACAGACTGAGACTCATCTCACTTTTCCCCATTATTATTCTTATCTCGATTACAAGTTACTTCGTATATAACTCTTATGAAAATTATAAGGCAGCACAGATCCTGCAAGATAGACTTTCGCTAAACAGAGAACTCAATGAGCTTATAAACAATATCTCTCGTGAAAGAGGGATGACGGTAATGTATCTTGGTAACTCCTCTCCAAATACACTAAAATCACTGGTAAAACAGAGAAAGATAGTTAATGAAAAAGAGAAACTTTACTTTGAACACATAAAGCAACAGTCAACGCTCCACAACTATTCAAAAGCTGAAAAAGAGCAGATAGAAAAACTTGAAACTGCTCTTAAACAGATTAAGGAGACAAGAAAACTCGTTGATGAACAAAAAACAAACTTTGATGATGTTTATGACATTGTTTATGGATATGCAGAAAAAGTCGGTATCAAAGAGTTAGAAGAGATTACATATCATCAGATGGATGCACTCATTAATGAGTTCTCAACTGAGTATATCTCTTTAGTGCGTTCAAATGCAGCAACTGCAGATGAGCGTGACTTTATCTCTTTTGCGATTGCCCGCTCTACTGAACTGGAAGAAGAAGAGATCAATACATGGATCTCACTTATTGCAAAAGCTGATGCTATCAGTTATGACACGATTCGTGATAAAGAACTCGTAAAAAAACTTGATGCTATCTTTAAAAATGAAGATGCCCAGGAACTTTTTGAAGATATCAATAGTGAACGTGCAAGTATTTTAACATCTGCATCAAGTGGTGAATATGAAACAAATGCAGGTATCTGGTTTGCGATGCTCTCTGAAAAGTCTAATCTTCTCTCCGATGCAGAAAATGTTGTTTTGGGAACAATGGATGCCCGAGCTGTAACAGTAAAAACAGAAGCCCTGCAGTTTCTTGCGGTAACGCTTTCAGTTTGGTTGATCTCTATCATTCTGGCAATTCTTGGTTTCCTACTCTCAAATGAAATTGCAAGAAACATCCGTAACCTCGAAGACGTTCTTACAAAAGTTGCCGAAGATACAAATGAAGATGATACTGCCATCAATATCAACCTTCATACTGCACAAGGTACGGCAGAAGCCTATAAACTTCTTGAGAAGATCATCGAACAGACAAAACTCGATAAAGAAACAGCTCAAGAAGCTTCTGAAGCAAAATCGATGTTCTTGGCCAATATGTCACATGAGATTCGTACACCACTCAATGGTATCGTTGGATTTACGGAGCTTCTTAAAGATACAGAATTACGCGAAGAGCAAGCAGAATTTGTTGAGATTATTGAAAAATCATCAGAAAACCTTCTTGAAATTATCAATAATATTCTCGATCTCTCCAAAATCGAATCTAATAAACTTGAGATTGAAGATGTTGTCTTTAATCCGATTGAAGAGTTTGAAAGTGCTGTTGAAGTTTATGCAGTACGTGCGAGTGAAAAACATATCGACCTTGGATGTTTCATCGATCCTGAGCTTGAGCAACCGCTTAAAGGGGATCCGACAAAAATTAAAGAAGTTATCATTAACTTGCTTTCAAATGCAGTTAAATTTACAAGCTCTTCTGGCGCTATCAATGTTGACATTAGAAAACTTGAATCTGAACAAGAAGGCATTACAAGAGTACGATTTGAAGTACAAGATAGCGGTATCGGTGTAACAGGTGAACAAAAAGCGAGAATCTTTGAGGCATTCTCACAGGCCGATACATCAATTACTCGTAAATATGGTGGTACAGGTCTTGGTCTTACAATTTCTGCCCGCTTTATTGAACTTATGGGTGGACAACTTGACCTGCATTCTGAACCGGGTGAAGGTACTACATTCTTCTTTACGATTGACTTTGAAGAGATTGAAGTACTTAATGAGAGTTCAAAAGGTACATTCTCAAGTATCAATGCACTGATTTTAGAGTCAACGCACAAAACAAAGAGACAAGACACTTATCTGCGTGAGTATTTAGACTTCTATGGTATCAGCTATACAACGTTTACAGATAGAAATGAACTTGAAATGCTACAAAAACAGGTAAGTTATGACCTGCTGTTTGTTGATTATGAGTATACTAAAGAAGATGAGCTGGAGGCATATAGTGGAATGCCTGAAGAGTTAGTTCTACTTACAAAATCATACCTTATGAGAAAAATTGACTCAATGGCTCTGGATATTTTCAAAACTATCTATGAACCACTCAATAATACAAAACTCAAAGCAGTTCTTGAAAATTACAACAACGAAAACTTTAAAGCCCAAAAAGCGAAAAAAGCAAATCGTAAAAAGTTCAATGCCGAATCTTCAAAGTTTGATGCAAATATCTTAGTAGCTGAAGATAATATCATTAATCAAAAGCTTATCAAACGTACACTTGAAGATTTAGGATTAACTGTTGATATTGCTTCAAATGGCCTTGAAGCATTCCAAAAACGCAAAGATGGCAACTATGACCTTATCTTTATGGATATTCAGATGCCATTCCTTGACGGTATGGAAGCTACAAAAGAGATTTTAGAGTATGAAGAGGATTATAACCAGCCTCACGTACCAATTTTAGCACTGACTGCAAATGCACTAAAAGGCGATAGAGAACGATTCTTACGTGCAGGGCTTGATGAATATACAACAAAACCACTTGTACGTGCAGAGATCGTTACACTTCTAAATCATTTCCTTGCTGACCACATTGTTGATGCTGATGATGCAGTTCCGGCAAATGCAGACGCTTTAAAAGAAAAAGCTAAAAAAGCAGATGAAGTAACGACAGCAGTAGAGACAACTCAACAAGAGCTTATTGTTCCAAAACTCTCATCAGAGAGTGATGAAGAGGAGATCCCTGCTATAGAGATAGATGAAGAGATACTCCAAGAAGAAGGTTTTGATACAGATGATACTTTAGAGAAAGAAGCACAAGAAGAAGAAGAACAAATTGAAACTCCGGAGCCTGTTGAAGAAGAAACACTTCCAGAAGTAGAAGAAGTTCAGTATAATGCAGATATTCTTCTTGCGAAGAAAAGCCCGTTTGAGACAAAACTCTTTACAAAACTTCTAGATTCACTTGGATATAGCTATGAAGTTGCTACTTCATCCGAAGAGTTGAATGATAAGATAGCATCGAATGCATATAAAATCGTTCTTTTCGATAAAGAGTCCGAAAAGCTTGATCTTGTTACATTTGCAAACTTTGTGAAGTCAGAGAATGAGGCTAAAGGCATTCACTCAGCACTCATTTTACTTGCTGACCCTTCAATGCCAGAAGATGCAACAGATTTGAGCTATGTTGATGAAATTATGAAAAATATCATAAACAAAGATACACTTCGCGGTGTAATAGAAAAATTTATATAAAAGGTAAAAATATGACAAGAACAGACTTAGTAGTATTAGCAGTAGATGATGATATTATCAATTTAAAGCTTTTAAAATCTATGCTAATGAAAAGTGGTCATGTAAAAGAAGTTATCGAAGCTAAAAATGGTTCAGATGCTATTGGAGAGTTAAAAGGACGTAATGATATCGATCTTATTCTCCTGGACATCATTATGCCTATAATGGGTGGAATTGATATGTTAAAAGTTGTCCGTGCCGATGATAATCTTCGTCAGCTTCCTATCATTGTATTAACGACAGATGAGACGAAAAAAGCTGAGGCACTAGAGTATGGAGCAAATGGATTTTTAATGAAGCCTATCAGAAACGATGACCTCATCAGCAAAATGGAGACTGTCATCGTTTAAAACAAGTCTAAATAAGGACTTGTTTTAGCACCTCTTCTACACGTTTTACAGGAATGATCTCTAAAGAGTCTTGAACTTCTTTTGGAATATCATCCAAATCTCTCTCATAATTTTTTGCAGGAATCAACACTTTACTCATCTCAGCCTTATGCGCAGCAATGAGTTTTTCTCTGAGTCCGCCTATTGGCAGTACTTCTCCACTAAGTGAAACCTCTCCTGTCATGGCAATATCCGAACGAATTTTTCGTGAGCTCAAAATTGAAGCGATAACACTTACCATCGCGATACCTGCACTTGGACCATCTTTTGGTGTAGCACCATCTGGAACGTGGATATGAAGGTCATAACGTTTATACACCTCACTTGCATCGACTTTCACTTTCTCCTGTTTCTCTGTGTAAGTCACTGGAATATTATCTGCAGAGATTCTAAGCTTTCTTTTGTCTATGAGTGTTTTTACTACACTCATAGCAATACGAGCTGACTCTTTCATTATATCACCAAGACTTCCTGTAAGTTGCAAATTACTTTTACCTCTGATACGAATAGACTCTATTTTTAGAACATCTCCACCAACTGCCGTCCATGCAAGACCGTTTACAACACCAACTACAGGTACTTTATCTGTTTTCTCAATCTCAAAGACTGACTTGTCAAAATACTCTTTAAGATTTTTAACCGTAATAGAAACCTTACTTACACTTGCATCTTTAAGTATCGCACGAGCAGCTTTTCTACACATCTCAGCGATTCTGCGACGCAAATTTCTCACACCTGCTTCACGCGTATAAGAGTGAATAAGCTCACGCAATGCCGGTTTGGAAATACTCAGCTCTGATTTTTTGAGTCCATGTTTTTTCAGTTCTTGAGGAATGAGATATCTTTTTGCTATCTCGAACTTCTCCTGTGGCGTGTAAGAGCTGAGTGTAATAAACTCCATTCTATCACGCAGAGGGGCAGGAATACGTCCGACATCATTTGCAGTAGCGATGAAGATAACATTTGATAGATCCAAGTCAAAATTGAGATAATAATCTCTAAACTCACTGTTTTGTTCAGGGTCAAGTATCTCTAAAAGTGCTGCGGTTGGATCACCACGTTGCGAGCGTGAGACTTTATCTATCTCATCAAGCACTATAACAGGATTCATCTTCTTCGCATCAATGAGTCCCTGTGTGATACGCCCCGGCATTGCACCAACATAGGTACGACGGTGCCCACGCAGTTCATTTACATCTTCAAGTCCACCGAGGGCTATTCTGATAAGTGGACGTTTGAGTGCTGTTGCAATGGAGTTTGCCAAAGATGTCTTACCGACACCTGGAGGTCCAGAGAAACATAAAATTGCCCCTGCACTCTTTTTCAGTGCTATTCCACGCAACTCCAAAAGCTCTTTAACAGCAAAATACTCTACTATTCTCTCTTTTGGTTTTTCTAATGAAAAGTGGTCTTTATCAAGCTGCGATTCAACAGTTTCAATCTTGAGTGATTTTTTAGAATATGAACCAAATGGAATCTCCAAAACCCAGTCCAAATATGTCTGTGTCATAGAGGCATCTGAAGAGTCTGGATGCATTCGCGCAAAACGCTCAAGCTGTTTTTTTATCTCTTTGTAGGCATCTTCACCCATTTTAGACTTTTTAGCTTCAAGCTTTTTATAGTACTCTTCTATCTCCTCTTCACGTGCCGTATCGGTACCGAGTTCTTTTTGAATCTGTTTAAGCTGTTCTTTTAAAAAGTACTCTTTGTTCACTTTTTCAATATGTGTATGTACTTTTGAGCGGATCTCACGCTGAAGTTTGTTGGCCTCTATCTCATCGATGAGAATATCAATCAGATCTAAAAATCTTTTTTCTGTATCAGTCTCAACAAAGAGTTTATAGGCCTGCTCTTTTTTAAGTTTTACAGTTGAACATATCAAATCAATAATACGGTTGTGATCATGATTTTCTTCAATTGTTCGCAATAGATCAGGCGGAAAGTAATTACTTACAGCAGAAAGAGCTCGTACCTTCTCACGTACAACTTCTAAAATCGCATCAATTTTAAGTGAGTTCACCGGAGTAGCTTCTAAAATATCCACATGGGCAATTAATGGTTCATCGCTCACTTTATAGAGTGATTTTGCACGTGTAAGTCCTTGAAAAAGAACTTTCACCCTTCCATCCGGAAGAGATACTTTTCGCATGATAGAGCCAACAACACCTGCATCATAGAGTGATTCATAATCACGTTCACCTTCATGACCTGTTTTTGTAGGACAGACTATGACTAAAGAGTTCTCTTCTATCGCTTTTGTAGCTGCTGCTATATTTTTCTCATCACTCAAAAAAAGAGGAGAAATCATAAATGGATATAAAAAAATCTCATCTTCTGCTATTACAGGAATGTCAGCTGGAAATTCTCCATAGTTACTTAACTTCATAAACAGTTATCCTTTTATAGTTATTTCGTATTATTTATATCTTCGTTAACAGTATTACGCGATACAACACTTTTCGTATCAGGGATTATTATTTCATACCAAGACGATGTTCCGTCTCCTTCAAACATTGCTTTGTACCAAGGAGTATTCGCACGCTCAATTTCATCCCATTTTATCCACTTCTCTGGCATGATTGCTCTATAATAAGCAGCTGCTTTTGGTTTGTCAACTCTTTCATAAAGCGAAGCGATAGTCTCATTCAATACGCCATCTGCAAGGTAAAGATTTGTCAACATACTATCCACTAAAGAGTAGTACATAGAGTGTGGATACTTCTCTTTAAAGGCATTTGCATCTTTAATGGCTTGGGCAATTAAAACCTGATCACGTCTTGGATTTGGCAATGCCATATATTTTGCTTTAATCTTTAAAAACTCGGCATACTCTATCTCATTTTCGTTTGCATAGCGTTTACCATACTCATTTAAAAAATGTTCCGTTAAAAGATACTCTTCAAAATGCATATGTGCTATAGCTAAAATCATCGTAGCTTCTGGTAAAAGAGGTGAACCGATATGCTCTCCCTGAAGTGATGAGTAGTAATCATCTGCTCGGTCAATATCACCACTGCTGATAGACTCTACTATTTTTCCATACCAATAAACTGCCGGTTTATTATACTCATCCACCTCTTTTGAACAAGCTGAAAAGAGAAGTGTTATTGCAATAAAAAAAGAAAAATAGTGTAAATTTTTTCGCATAATAAAATATTCCTTACTATAGTTAGATTGTTATTTTATCCAAAAGATATATAATAGGCATTAAACAATAAAAATAGATTCTTTTTTCAAACAAAATATCCAAAAAAACAGAATAAGAACATAAATAAACGTCTATTTTTTTATCAAAAAAATAGTTTTCGTAAAAATTTCAGACAGTTTTGTAAAAAAAGTGCTACAATAAAATAAGGACAAGTGAACTTTAGTGCTGAGCCCAAATGTTGACTGCACTGATTTTTACTTCAAAAAGGGGTTTCTTATGAAAACTTTTACAATACCAAAACAATTTCTCCTCTCTCTATTTACACTACTTTTTGCTTGCAATGGCTGGAGTGCAGTACTGCATGATTTTGACAAGGTCAACCCGGCAGACACCTACAATGTGCAAGGGAACTATGCCATTGCAGGGAATACTGTTATGTGTCTGACAGAAAAAACTGATGGATATGGTGGTACATGCCATGGAATGACCGACTATGAATTAATAACAAGTAACCTGCATGTAAGTAAATACATCGATATTGATGATGATAGTTCAACATGGAACTCCACCTCTTCATATATTACCATCCCAACAAGTTTCGATACACCTTCAACAGGCGGAAAAGGTGTTCTTTGGGCAGGTCTTTTTTGGCAAGGAAGAATTAGTGCTGATAGTGAGTATGATCTTCGTTTTGGCTATGAAAATGGTAGTGGATTTAGCTACCAGACAACAAGTGACGGCACCTACGGCAGTAACTTTTCAGAAACAGAACTACTTAATACAAATGCAGATCATATAAAATTAAAAGTAGATAGCAATGCATACCAAAATGTTGTTGCTGATACCATCTATACTTATAACAGTAGTGACGGTACAACCTATGCAGCTTTTGCCGATGTCACAAGTATTATAAGTTCAGAAGTTCAAAGTGATGGAAAACATGTTTTTACTGTAGCAAACTTAACAACCGATGAAGGTAGAGAACCAAGTCCCGGTGTTTTTGGTGGATGGTCTTTAGTCGTTATTTATGCTGAAAATTCGTCAGGAAAAATGCGTAATATCTCTGTTTACAGCGGGTTTGATATTATTGATAATCCAAGTGATCCTTTTACAATAACAGACTTTATCTTACCAAAAGAAAATACCGTCAATGCAACACTCTCTCTTTTCTCAGGCGAAGGTGAGTATCTATATGGGCATAGAGATGGTAGTACACGGGCATATGACAGAATACAGATAAGTCCTGATGGTATCAACTATGACAATATGCCTGTTCCAACAGGCATTGACGAGAGTAATATATTTGATGGAAAACTAACAGGTATTACACGGGATGACATTAATGGTTCAAGTAATAATTTACAGATAAACAATGATGGTGTCGATGTTGATACTTTCGACGTTTCAGCACTGATGGAAGGATATAGGGATGCCAATCCAAATCTGACCTCTTTATATATTCAGTGGGAATCTAATAATGACTATATCACTCCAAGTATGCTTGTCTTTGCAACTGAACTTTATGCCCCAAAATTCTGTTATGACTATGCCTATAAACAACAAGGTATCTATTTTACAGAGAAAAATGATGGTTCTAAAATGCCACGTCTAACAGGTACAGTGTTTCCTCACGAAGATATAGAGATGACTATCTTTATTCGTAATCTTGTTGATTCTGATTTAGAAGTTACAGATATGAATGTAAGTATTCTTGATATCAATACATCGCAGACCACCTACATAAGAAACACCACAAAACTTGCCGCTATAGGAGACCTTATTCCTCAATCGATTTCAGATAGCTCTTTAACCGTCTCAGATAGTTTTATACAAGGTATCGATATAGGCACAGTAAAATCAAACGAACACTTTTATGTTTACTATAGTTTAGATCCTTTGGTTTCTGATTTAAACGGAACAATTGATGTACGTGCAAACTATAATCTAACCCTAAATGGTGTTACTATTCCTTATTCGCTACAACTTGGACAGAATATGGAAATGTGTTCTACTTCTAACTTTAAATATGCTCCGGCAAAAGGTATTTTTAATATTGTACACAATAACTACTATACATGGGATGGAAGCAGCGGAAATAAATACTACAATCTTCCGACACAAGTTACATCAAGAGAAGGAAATTTTAAAGTTCTTTCTATGGACCCTGATAACCTGGATGATTTAAAAGAAGTTTCTACTATAGTTGCTGTTGAGATGATTGACGCATCTGCCTTTCATGATACAAATGCATCCTGTATGGAGTTAGCAAGTGCAATAACACCAAGGGTTTGGGTAAAATTTGGCAATATAACTGATGGAAATACAAGCTCAACACCATTTAACAAAGAGGCTTTAGAGAACGCCATAACACAGGGTATGACCTCTTTAGCTTCAAGTAGTGAATTTTATAAATATGCTAAACAAAATACCGCTTTTAGGATTAGCTATAATCAAACAAATGATGGTAATAATGATTTAGTTACGATTACTCCAAGCGATTGTGCTTCTGGAGAATGTAGTATTAACTTTACAGAACTAGTACAAGATATCTCTACATGTGCTCAAGATATGGATGGCAAGCTCAACAATACGGATACAGTGGCAACCTATTGTGGAAATAATAGTGATCATTTAACATATCAAGACATTGCTATTTGTATGGAATGCGTATATGGTTATAATACTCGTCTTGTCTGCTCACGCGACAACTTCGCCATCCGTCCAGAAGCATTCATGCTAAATCTTGATGATCAAAACCAATCTGCACAGACAAGTCAAAGTAGACTAACAACTAATTATTCTGGTGCAGTTGGGGCAACAGCACCAGTAGTTGATTTAGCAGCTGATTACAAATATAACATTGAGATTAATGCAAGTAATCATATTAACAATATCTCTTCACTAGGTTATACTCGTTCATTTAACACAACAACACCAAATGATATTGCAGAGTATAGATGGGAGCCAAGAACAAGTATTACAACAGGTGCATGTAATGATGAAGATAACAAATCACTAGAGATTCGTTTTGTCAATGGTGAAGTAGATGCAAATACTTCAGTGGCTCAAGTAGGTGAATATCGACTCCATCTTCTCGATAAAACATGGACCGCAGTTGATAGTGATCCAACATTTATGGCACACCATGTCAGTCCATACTTTTTTCTTACTCTCGACTGTGTCCAAAATTCTTCAGCAACTCAATTAGTAAATGCAGCTACAAACAATGGTTGTGATATCAGTACAACACATCTTAATCCAAGTACCAATGTCAGATACAATGACCTCAATATAACTTTCCATCCATACCAATACAGTGTCAGCAACAATGTAACACTGCGTACAGGGAATGTTACACCACCAACAACATTTAAACCGTTCGTTTATATGGCAAATGTTGCTCAAGATGAAAATATGTCTGTACACTTAAATACAACGATATCAGCTATAGGTAAAAATAGCACAACACCTCTAAGCAATTATGTTACAGGATGTTTTGCCAAACCAATGAATCTTGAGATTGGCAAAACAGCGACAACAAATACAGCACTGAGATACAGTTACAGAGTACACAATCAAGATATTAATGGTACGATTGTCTCTGCAAATGATATCAATCAAACAATAGCAGCAGGAAATACAACTCTAAACCCTACATTTACAACAACAAGTGCCTACTTCCATAAAAATATGAATGGAACAACACAGATAGTGACCAATCTCAATTTTAATAGAGATGTCAATGTAACAGCAAACCCTGAGGATATTAACTTTACAACTATAAGTGTTGATGACAATGCAACACTTTTCAATGCTGATCTCACAAACAATAAATATGCTGAAGGGAATGTATCTGTCAATCAGAGAGTTCTACACTATTATGGTCGTACAATTGCTCCAAAAATTACGGTTATTTGTAATCAAAAACCTTGTAAAACAGGAATGAATGCAACAAATAATAATAATATTAAAGAGCTAATTAGTTACGTTATTTACTGTAATCCTAGTACAACAACATGTAGTGATACTCTCAATCTACCAAGTGGGGCTGGGCAAGTTGCTGATGTTAGATGGTTCGAAAATCGAAATCATGATAAAATTGATGGCGGATGGCTTGCAGATGGTACAGATGGCACCATAGGCACGATTACAGAAATTGCAGCTACTGGTAATGTAAATGAAGTGGCTACTAGAAATATCACAGCAAATAAATATGAAACAGAAGCGCTGATTGAATATAGTGGTCCATTGCCATATGATGCTATTATGCAGATGCAATCATCTCCTTGGCTTATCAACAATGATACTGATGCAAATGCAACAGCAAATACTTTTATCATCCAGTTTGTAGGTGATGGTGGATGGAGTGGTAAATATGAAGACAATACGACAACGCATACTGAAGCTGCAGGCAAAACAAATAGGAGAATAATGTGGTAAGAAAACATTTATCTCTTCAAAAAAATGCTTTTACAATGATTGAGTTGATATTTGCAATAGTCATTATTGCAATATCAATTGTCTCTTTGCCCATGATGATTCAAACAACGACAAAAGGGATTGAAAACAATATCATTCAAGAAGCTATATTTGCTGCAGAGACCATTTTAAATGAGTCTACAACATACTACTGGGATGTTAACTCAGCAGAAGACAATAGTATCTCAGGTGGCTATTCAAGGGTTGTAAATACAGGAGATTGTACTATCGGAGGACCTCCATTCAAAAGAGTTGGTCATGTAAATAGACAATGTTTAGACAATAATTCAACAGTAGTAAATACAGTTGGTGATGCGACATCAGTCGAATATGCATCTAGTATCTATAGTAATAGACTAGTATTTGAAACTGGTAGCGCAGGAACAGGTAGCGCTACATATAAAAACAGCTATTATGCAACAGCAACTGTCACACAATGTATATCTCCTAATTCTTATATACAGTTTGGACAAGAAACAAATAACTCTAACCTTAAAGAGACTGAAATAAAAATTACAGATAGTTCAGGAAACACGGTAGTAGTGCTACGTGCCTATACTGCAAATATCGGTGAAGTAAAGCCTGAAAGTAGGATTTTTTAATGATGTTTAAAAACAGACGTAATGCATTTAGTATGCTCGAACTTATTTTTGTTATTGTCATTATGGGAATATTAGGAAAGTTTGGTGTAGAATTTATTGCCCAAGCGTATGAAAGTTTTATATTTTCAAAAATCAACAATGATCTACAGTCGAAGAGTGCTGCTGCAGTTGAGTTTATCGCGAAACGCTTAGAGTATCGTATAAAAAATTCTATTATCTCAAGAAATTTAATAATAAATGACTATAATTATCTTAGTGATACTGGTCTCTCTGACCCAAATGCTACTGTTTTAGAGTGGATTTCAGCAGACACTGATGGTTTTCGAGGAACAAATGCTCCTTTATGGAGTGGAGTTATTGATCTAAATGCTTCAACTGCTACAAAACTAATCTCCCCGGCGACCGATACAAATGCACTGAACACTCAAATCGGTATTCTTTCCTATGTTAATAATGCTACAGTAAATGATACTGCTATTTATTTCATCGGTTCCTATCTTTCTGCTGCAAATCCATGGGGATACGAAGGTCCCATTAATGATCAAAATGAGACGCTTCACCCTATTCAAGCAGGAACAAATATAGATGAATTATTACCTAATGGTTCAGACTTTAGTGGAAAAGAAGTTTTTGAATATTATAAACTTGCTTGGACAGCCTATGCAATTGAACTTGGAGACTACAATGACACATCACACATAGGTAATCTCTATTTTTATTATGACTATAGACCTTGGAAAGGTGAAACTTATGTAAATAATGGTAAAAAAGTCCTTTTAGCAGAAGGTATAAATACTTTTAGATTCCGCTCCGCAGGTTCTTTGATAAAGGTTCAGGTATGTGCAAAAAGTGAATTAACAGGTGAGGAGTATGCACTATGCAAAGAAAAAACAATTTATTAAAGAGCTCTTCATTAATGAAAAGAAGTGGTATAGCAATGATTATGGCTATTTCTGTTATTGTCATCATTGCAACCATTTTAGCACTTTCTCTCGCCCTTACGTCACAAACAACAAAGAAAACCACAGATCTCTACCTCTATGAACAAGCATCGATACTTTCTCATAGTGCTACCGAGTATGTCATGTTAAAACTGTCTCAAGCAAATCCATGTAGCATCAGCAGCATTAACTTCTCCTATAACAATATTTATGATATTAATGCATCCATGAGTTATATTACAGTTGCCGGTAGTTCCTGTGACGGTAATGCTACAGCAGCCGGTGTAGTTTATGCCAATACAACCAACACTGCTTCAGATGGTACTGTTATCCTCGATGTAACAGTCAGTGTCCCTACTGATAGAAATGTTACATCTGAGCCTGTAAGATATTTTAGAAGAACTATACAAAAATTATAATTCTTGTGTCATTATAAACTTTTTCGTGATATAATCTAAAAAAATTAAAGGATTTATCATGAATATATCAATGACAGGAAGAAATATAGAACTAACAGAGCCTATCAAAGAGCATATCACTGCTTCTATTGAGACACTTAAAAAATTTAATCTTGATATCATTTCAGTCAATGTGATTGTATCAACACAATCCAAAAAAGGCAAAGAGCACTCTATTGTTGAGTTTGTTATTAATCTAGCGCATAAAAACACTATTGTTATCAAACAAAATGACCAAGACCTCTATGCAGCGATCGATTTAGCAACAGAGAGAGCACAAAAAGCGATGCGTCGCCTCCATGACAGAGAAGTTGACCATCAAAAAGTAGGTCTCAATGAAGCAAAAGCTGAGATCGTTGATGTAAAAGAAGCAGCTTCAGAGATGGAAGATGAAATCATTCCTGTTGAGCTTGATCTTTACAAACCACGTGAGGTTGAAGATGTTTTAAATGACCTCAAAGAGAGTGGAAAAATGTTTGAAATTTTTGTAGACAATGAGCAAAAAACACGTGTTCTTTACAAAAGAAATGATGGTAAATTCGGTCTTTATTAATCACTTTTAGGTAAAAGAAGCAGATCTTCTTTTACCTTTTGTACTATCTGAGTATCTTCTATAAAATCCACCCACTTAAATTGTGAACCACTTTGATTTATTCCCTTAAGCAGATCACCACTTTTTCTATACTTTAGATCAAGATTTGCTATATCAAAACCACTGCTGGTCTTTACAAACTCATCAAGTCGTTCCGAGCTTTTTTGATTCGTATATAAAAAACAGTAACCTTTAAGCCCTGTGCGACTCACACGCCCACGCAATTGATGCAAAGTTGAAAGTCCTAATCTCTCAGCTCCTACAATAACAACTGTTGTAAGCCTTGGCAGTGATATACCTACTTCTACTACAGTAGTTGAGATAAGGATATCTCCATTATCTCGAAAATCAAGCAAAACTTGCTCTTTTTCTTTATCTTTTCCATGGGTAATATAAACATTTTTAAAATTTCTCTCCCAGTACTCACGTGCTTCATCAATGCTCTGATAATCCAAGACTTCACTCTGCTCAACCAAAGGATAAACAATAAGAATCTGATTTTTTTTCTCTATCTCTCTTTTTATATGTAATAGCAAATCTTTAAAATCACTCTTATGAATGACTCGAGAATCAATATCTTTTTTATAAGGTGTAGATGTAATAAGACTCACATCAATATGTGCAGACTCTATCATCGCTAAAGTTCGAGGAATTGGAGTGGCAGAAAATTGCAGGAAATGAGGCTTTTTTTCTCCCTTTGATATCAGTTTTTCCAGCATATTTCGCTGTTGTGTTCCAAAACGATGCTGTTCATCAACCATAACGAGTGCTGCTTCTGGTAATTCTCTGTACAAGAGGGCATGTGTTCCAATGATAAAATCATACTCCTCTAACGAAGCTTTTTTCCTTTTATTTGTCACAAGGGCTATCTTCATTCGTGGCAAATATTTAAGAGCCTCCTCATAAAGCTGGTTTGCTAAAATAGTTGTGGGAGCCATCAGAATTGACCTCTGTGGCATCATCATAATTGCAGCTGCTAAGATAACCATAGTCTTACCACTACCAACATCTCCGACTATCATACGTTTTGCTGCTACACTTTTTGCGAAATCTTTTTGTATATCTTGTATCGTCTTTAGCTGCTCATCTGTAAGTTGAAACGGTAATGAGTTCACAAAAGCATCATAAAAACCTCTCTTTGATACCAATGGCTGAAAATATCTTCGTTTGAGAGAGAGTTGTTTCATATAATTATAGAGTTCCAAATATTTTAAAGCTTCTACAGCTTCTTGGCTTAACTCTCTGTTTTGAAGAACTTCTAGAGTTGGAAAATGAAGTGCTAAAACTTCTTCTATAATCTTCTCAGGAAGCCTCTCCTCACGCAAGTTCTCAAAGTTAAGAAGTTCACGAGTAAGGCGAAACATCACATCGCTCCTGAGTGCAGATTTATACTTAGGAGTAATTTGTCCAATACTTGTAACTTTTCTTGGCATACTCATAGAACAGTTTCCTATCTTACACTCTATCATTCCATAATAGTAATCTCTATCCCCTACCTTAAACTGATGCATCATATAAGGCTTGGGACGAAACAAAACACCTGTTACTCTATGTCCAAAATTATGTGCGAAAAAGGTTATCTGAATGGAATTAGGAGCACGATAAACAGACTCAACAGTTGCATCAATAAGTTGGTTGGCGTGAGGTATGAGCTTCTCTTGAAGCCGATAATCTTCATAAGAGTGGGGAATTAAAAGAGCAAGCTCGCTAATAGAATTAATACCAAGTTTTTTAAATTTTGCTTCTTGCTCTTTTGTGAGTTGCATCTTTCAATCCATTTACGAATTTTTATTTTTTTGTTATAATACCAGACTAAGGAGTGGGCTTAATTCCCACTTACCTCTATTTTCAAGCTAAAAGGTCTAAGTTTTAGCCTGATTTTTAGGGTAAATCGCTTCAAAAGCGACCTCCTACAGTCTGGAATTTGTCCTACCGAATAATCGGTAGGAACACTACCACTTTAACAAAAAATCAAAAAACTCTAAAAAAATATGACAAAATGAAAGATTTAACCGTTTACTCTTTTATTGCGCTCTTCTTCTTGTGCTTTGTAGAGTTCAGCACATCCACGTGAGAGTTCACGGATTTTTAAGATATAGTTTTGACGTTCTGTCTGGCTGATAGCTTTTCTTGCATCCAGTACATTAAAAACGTTCGACGCCATCATACACAGATCATATGCAGGTAGTGGCAATCCTGCTTCAAGAGTACGCATACACTCTGCACTTTTAGCATTAAACTCATCAAAGAGCATAGCCGTATCAGCCACTTCAAAGTTGTACTTAGAGAACTCTATCTCACTCTCTTTATGCACATCTTTGTAGAGTGTCTTACTTCCATCAGGTGCCTCATTCCAAACAATATCAAAGACAGTATCAACCCCTTGCAGATACATTGCTAAACGCTCTGTCCCATAAGTAATCTCAACTGCTACAGGAGAACACTCAATGCCTCCAACCTGCTGAAAGTAAGTAAACTGTGTCACTTCCATACCATTAAGCCATACTTCCCAACCAAGTCCCCAAGCACCAAGTGTTGGAGATTCCCAGTTATCTTCAATAAAACGGATATCATGTTTACTTACATCAAGTCCAAGATATTCTAGTGATTGTAGATAAAGCTCCTGAATATTGTCAGGAGAAGGTTTTATAAGTGCTTGAAACTGATAGTAGCTTCCAAGTCTGTTTGGATTCTCTCCATAGCGTCCATCTGTCGGTCTGCGTGAGGGTGCAACATAAGCTGTTGCCCAAGGAGTAGAGTCTAGTGAGCGAAGAAATGTAGCAGGATGAAATGTTCCTGCTCCTGCTGGAATATCATAAGGCTGTACAATATTACACCCCTGTTTCATCCAAAATTCTTGAAGTTTAAGTAACATCTCACTAAAAGTTATCATATATCTTGCCTTATTTTATTTTTCGTATTATATCTAAAGTGGCTTTTTTAGTATTTAAAAACCATTCCAACTTTCAGATATTGATTGTATGCTGTAGAGTCTGGCTCAACATATCCATTTGCTGCAGCGTCATAAACAACATTAGACTCTTGTATCTCTTGATATTCAAAAACATATGTACAGATTAAATCAATATTTTCACTTATCATGTAGCGAATAGGAAGAGAAAGTTTTACTATATTTGCAGAGGAGAGTTCAAAATCATCTGCTATACCCGTAGCTGTCATTGTCGGCTTAATACCATACTGATACTCTGCGATCAAAGATGCAGTCAGATTTTTATGCACAAACCGCATTCCTACATTAGCACGTAAAGAGTACCATTCATATACTTCCACCTGTGTAGAGGAAAGTGTTCTTTGCCAGTATCTATACCCTAGGCCAAGACCACCAAGCATCATAATATTAAAATCTGATATATTTGTAGCATTGTATCCAAGAGAGATATCTCGAATGGCATTTGATGTTGTACTTACAACAGAACCATATCCAGCTCCTGAACCAATATATGAACCTACATATTCACTCTCACCCTCAACTCCCAAGACTTTAAAATCAATATTTGAACGTTCATCCAAAAAATATCTATATTCAAACTCTGCACCTATAACATCTAAATAGTTTGATTTTTCACTATCAAGAATATTACCAGACCTGTCATACTCACGATAGTCCATGTTCATACCTACAAAAGAGATTTTATACTCCATTTTTGTCTCGGCTGTAACTATATTACTAAGCAACAATAAAACGAATAAGACTTTTTTTATCATTCTTTCTCCTTTACCACTTTACAAACTATATCACCGACATTCTGTCCTAAAGAGCGTGCTACAACATCACACTTGACTTTGAGTAAAAAACAGATGTTTTTGTGGTGTGACGGTGAAAGACATTCATAATTGCCCATTCCTTTACTAATCACTAAATCTGCTTTGTCAAAGTTTTTTTGTGCATATTCATTAGCACGATTATAGGTAAATCCGGGAGTATTCACACCACTATCAATAAGTTCACACAACGTATCAAATCCGGCTTCACATGCCTCTTTCATCGTAACATCATTGATGATTGGATTGCCTCGTACCATATACGAAAAATCTACGTGCGGATAGAGCTCTTTTAAAACTTCCATAAACATATAGTCAAAGATATGCTCACCTACATTATCTCCTAAAACAACAACACTTTTCGCATTTTCCAGCTCTTGCGTGAGCATTTCAAAATCATTATGTGAGAACTCTGTATGAAAGATTTTTTCAAGCTCTTCTTCTAGGTCAAACTCTACTGCAGCAGCAAGGTCTATAACATTTCCTGCAACGGCAATCTTGGTCGCTGTTAAAAGCTTATCTGTACTCTTTGAGAGTTTTTCTTGTAAAAAAGGGAGAAAAGATTGTGCTTTATCTGTTGAGAGTGCTTTGACCTCATCATAAAGGTCCCTTTTGTTAGCGATTTGAGCCATCTTTTCATAGACATCTGCAGCGATTTCTGGAGGAGAAAGCTGAAATGAGAAATCTCGACTCATCTGTTCAACAGTAGAGAGCAGTTTGTTTTTGAGCTTTTTGTCTGCATGTATCGCATCAGCGACTTTGAGACTTTGGTTGATAATACAGCCAACACACTCCTGCGCTATTTTCATGAGTTACTGTCTGTATGTTCTTCGATAGCTTTGTTCCACATGAGTTTATACTTACGTCGCATAAACTCTACCTCTTGTTGCGAGAGCTTGAGCTGCTCTTGCAGGGTATGAATAGTTTTTCTATCTTCATCATAAAGTTCTTGGAGCGATGCCAAAGCCTCACGTAAAAATTCATTCTCTGTACGTACTGCTTCAAGTGTTTCATCTTTTGCATCAAGAACTTTCTCATGAAGATTTATGATTGTTCCAATTGTTTTTTCAACGAACTCAGGTTGTACAAGCATCTCATGCTTGTTTTTTTCACTCAGTTCATTTAATTTTGCAGGAACAATAACTTCAGTGGCACCTTTTGACGGGTCAATATAACGGACACCATCCTCAACTTTTACAGTAAGTTTACCACGCTCTACCAAATCATCAATCGCTGATAATTCCAAGCCTGTCAACTCACTGTATTCGTCGTCGCTCATCCACTTCATTATTATCTCCTGCTTCTGTTAACTATTTAATAATAGTCTCTATCTCTAAAGAGTCCATCTCCACTTTTTTCGCTTTTGCGATACGGTCTTCTTGAAGTTTTATAGCTAACTCTTCATTATCAAGTGCCAAAATTTGCATTGCCAGATATGCAGAGTTAATCGCTCCTGCTTTTCCAATAGCAACTGTAGCAACCGGCATACCTGCTGGCATTTGAACAGTTGAGAGCAGGGCATCAATTCCGCTCAGTGCTGAAGCTGACATTGGAACACCAATGATAGGCTTTACTGTTTTAGAAGACAAAACACCAGCAAGGTGTGCAGCCATACCAGCAGCAGCGATAAATACCTGAGCCCCTTTTTTCTCCGCATTTTCGATATACTCTTTTGTTCTCTCCGGTGAACGGTGAGCAGAAGAGATAATCATCTCATAGTTTACGCCAAAACTCTCCAATGTATCAGAACATGACTTCATGACCTCATAATCACTCTTCGATCCTATGACAATTGAAACAAATTTCATATCTTTTTTCCTTAATTTTTTATGCTGCAATTATATCATAAAAGCAGCTTTTTCATCTTCGATAAATTTTCATTCTAGGCATTTAACTTTTTGGATATGTTCCCATATCAGGATGTGAAGGAATTCTAAAAAATGTAAAAGCAGGAAACTTTGTAGGTAACTCAATTGGGTTGATATTTCCGCTATGGACTGTTTCCCAAAGTTTTCCATTCTCGGCTTTTAATTGCTTAAATTGCAAATAAAGTCTTCCATTTTTTTCATAAGTTCTACCATTCTCATTATCCACCAGCTCTATCTTAGCGTCTTGTGGAGCCACAACTTCAAGTTCATCACCAGGACGTGTTGTAAACTTACACATATAGTGCGTTCCTGCTTCATTTGTCACACCTGTTACCTGATGCGTTCCAAGTTGCATGGTAAAAT
The DNA here is from genome assembly GCF_039667035.1 of Sulfurimonas sp. NWX79. Classification (NCBI taxonomy): domain Bacteria; kingdom Pseudomonadati; phylum Campylobacterota; class Epsilonproteobacteria; order Campylobacterales; family Sulfurimonadaceae; genus Sulfurimonas; species Sulfurimonas sp. NWX79. Next base: position 63,039 of record NZ_JALCZL010000004.1, on the reverse strand, counting down.
CAAGTGACTGCGTATCATGCTTCTCAAAAGGACGTGAAACAAGATAAGCATCTGTATAGCCACGATTTTGCAGTGATTCAAGTTCATACTGATACTTTGTGCTATCTAGTTTATCAGCATAATAATCATCAATGGCCATTCTGTAAGCTTTTGCAGTTACTGCTGCATAGTATGCTGTTTTGGTACGACCTTCTATCTTTACACTGTCAACCACACCAGAGTCCAAGATTTCTTGCATATGTGAAGCCAGATTCAAATCTTTTGAGTTCATAATGTAAGTCCCTATGCCCTCTTCCTCTTCCAGCTTAAAGAGTGTACCCGTCTCAGGATTTGCAGCATATATCTCATATGGGAAACGGCAGTCATTTGCACAGCTTCCACGATTTGGTACACGACCACTTTGCAGCGTTGAGATAAGACAGCGCCCAGAATATGCAAAGCACATTGAACCATGCACAAAAACCTCAAGCTCCAAATCCGGTAACTCTTCTTTAATTGCTTTTAGGTCCTTGAGTGATATCTCACGTGCCGTGATGATTCTTGTAGCCCCCATGTCATGGTAGACTTTTGCATCCAGTACATTCATAACATTAGCTTGCGTAGAGAGATGTAGTGGCATATCCGGCACTAGTTCATGTGCCAACTTAAGCACGCCCGGCGTTGCTATGATGAAAGCATCTGGCTGTAACTCTGCCATCTTGAGAATATGTTTTTTTAAAAGATTCAGCTGAGAGTTAAAAGGAAATCCGTTAATTGTGGCATAAACTTTTTTTCCTCTTGCGTGAGCATACTTGATGCCCTCCTCAAAATCCTCAAAAGAGAACTCTTTACCACTGCGTATACGCAGCGAGAAGTGGCTCACACCACCATATACAGCATCTGCACCATAGTCAAACGCAATTTTTAGTTTTTCCAGTGTCCCTGCAGGAGAGAGTAATTCGACTTTTGTACCCATTAGTTTCCAAACTGCGCAAGAAGCGCTTCAATATCTTCAGTTGAGGCTACATCATTATGTGTATCACCTGCAATGTGTGTTGCCGAAGAGACACGTTTTTCATCATCGATTTTACCTTCAAAGAGAGTATTCATATATTTCGATAAAGCACGCATAACATTGATAACACGCTCGATTTTCTGTCTGTGGATATCTTGATACTGCATAATATCCATAACTGTCATAATCGAATCACCACTGTTTTGCAATGCTTCAATCGTACTATTTGTATCTTCAACTGCTTTTTGATTTAACTCCAACTGTGTTTTAAAAATCTCAATATCAGGAAATTTTGTTGTTAATTTTTCAAAGAGCTCTATATTTGCATTAAGTACTTCAAGAACAGTCGTTAATGACTCCTCTTTCTCCATCAAATCATTACTGATTGTCTCAATAATGTCAAAGATTTCACTCGCTTTTTCTTCAGACTCTTTTGTCACATCATCAAGTTGATGGACCATTTTGTTCTCATCAGTTGCAGGAAGTGGCAGTTTTGCAGATTTAATATTTTCTTCAAGAAGATTTGCAGAGTCCTCTTCATGCTTTTCGTCATTCTCAGGAGATACTTCTTCTTGTGATGATTCTTCCTCTGATAGTTCATCTATGTCCATATCACCATTCATCAATGCATCTAATTCTTCTTGTGTCATAAGGTTCTCCATCGTCAAAATTGGGCTGATTTATTAAATGTCACTATAATAGCATAAAATATATAAAAATCCGAGAGAAAAATGATAGTAGATTTGCACAACCACACACCGCTTTGTAATCATGCCGAAGGAGAAGTAGAAGAGTACATCGAGGCAGCTATTGAAAAGGGGACAAAAATTTTCGGTTTTTCTGACCATGCTCCTATGGATTTTGACCCGGCTTATCGTATGAAATTTGAAGATATGCAGCAGTATGAGACGCAAGTAAGAAATGCAAAAGAGAAGTATAAAGAGAAGATCGAAATCCTTTTAGGCTATGAGGTTGACTATCTTCCCGGGCATATGGATAAAAGAGTACTTGAGGCTAATGTCGATTATCTTATTGGGTCTGTGCACTTTATCGAGGGATGGAGCTTTGATAATCCAGAATTTATTGGAAAATGGAAAGAACAGGATGTCAATGAAGTATGGCAGAAATATTTTGACACTATTGAAACAATGGCCAAAAGCAAACTTTTTGATATTGTAGGGCACTTGGACCTTATCAAAGTTTTTAATTTTATGCCGACAAAAGAGATTGGCAAACTGGCTAAAAATGCTCTTTTGGCTATTAAAGAAAGTGATATGGTTTTAGAGATCAATGTCGCAGGATACAGAAAACCTGTGGCGGAAGCCTATCCATCGCTAGAACTTCTCACACAGGCCTATGCACTCGATATTCCCATCACACTCTCATCAGATGCCCATAAGCCAGAACAGGTCGGACTCTATAATGATGCGGTCATCAGAATGGCAAAAGATGTGGGTTACCGGGAATGTGCCTATTTTGTCAACAGAGAGAGAAAGTTTTTAACTCTCTAGTATAGGTGTATTGATAACCCAAATAGAAAACAGGTCCAGATAGTTCCAAAAGGACTCTATATACTCTTGCGTAATCCCCTCATTTTCTAGCTCCATCAAAAGCGGTTGATAGAGTTCCAACCATGTACGTCTTGCTTTTTCGTCAATACGAAACGGTGCATGACGCCCTACCATCTGATGTTCACCACGGGTTTGTGTAAAGTAGTCAGGTCCACCGGAGATCTCTATCAAAAAATCTGCTGCATGCTTTTGTGCTTCTGCAAAGTCATCATCATCAAAGACAGGAAACAAAAATGCAATATCGCTTGTTTTTATAGAATCGTAATGATCATTAACAAGTTTACGAAATCTCTCTTCACCAACTTCATAGAAAAAACCGGGATGTGGTTTGGCAACTGGAGGGCGAACTCCAAGTTTGCCATCTGTAATTTTTAATTCCATAATTGCTTCCCTTCACGTATTAATTTGACAGAATTATACAAATAATTTCTATAAGTATATTTAAAGTTATAATTAATAATATCACTTGTATAATACTTCAAACAATAAATGTAAAAAGGAAATCCTAATGGGTAAATATATTGAATTAACTGCTGATAACTTTGAAGCAACACTTGCAGAAGGTGTAGCACTAGTAGACTTTTGGGCTCCATGGTGTGGTCCTTGTCGTATGATTGCTCCAGTTATCGAAGAGTTAGCTGAAGATTATGATGGAAAAGCAAAAATCTGTAAAGTAAATACTGATGAAGAGCAAGAGATTGCTGTAAAATTTGGTATCCGCTCTATTCCAACAGTAATGTTCTTCAAAAACGGTGAGTTAGTAGACCAAATGGTTGGTGCAGCTTCTAAAGATGCATTCGCTCAAAAACTCAACGATCTTTTAGCGTAATTTTAAGGTATTAAAAGGTGGCAAGAAAAGGAGGCAAAAGCCTCTTCTCTCTCTCCACACTTTTAGCCTCTTTCTTTGGTGCCGCTATGATAGCCGGCGCTTTTGCTTACTTCAATTACAAATTTTCTGAATATAAATTTATCGATTTCAAAGAGTGGGCTTTTTATGAGAAGAGTGATATCTTCACACCAAAAGAAGAGACCTACATCGTAGTCTTTTACTCCTCTCGTACAAAAGGGAGTATAGAAAAGTTGGTAAAATTGGATTTAAACAACCCTATTCTTGCTATTGACTACTACAATCAGATAAGTGCAAACTCAAAAACAACAACTTTTTTACGTTCTGGGACAAATACATCGCTTAAATTCATTCAGCGATTTAATATTTATGAAGTCCCTTCCATTTTCTTTATAAAAAGAATCAAAGAGTCTCTTTATAAACAAGATAGTATGATACGTAAACTTGATAATTTAGATGAATTAAGCAAAGAGGTGAAAAAATTATGAGCAAAAATATTTTAGATTGTGCAATCGTTGGCGGAGGTCCTGCCGGACTTACTGCAGGGCTTTATACAACTCGTGGTGGACTTGAGAATGTAACAATGTTTGAAAAAGGTATGCCAGGCGGACAAATCACGCAAAGTTCAGAGATAGAAAACTATCCTGGAGTCACAGGTGATATCACAGGGATGGACCTAATGATGCCATGGCCCGAGCAGTGCCAAAAATTTGGACTTAAACACGAAATGGTTGAAGTCAAACAAATTAGAAAAGATGGAGATATTTTCTCTGTTATTATGAGCGATGAGAGTATTACACATTCACGCTCTGTAATTGTATGTACCGGTTCATCGCCACGCCGTGCAGGATTTAAAGGAGAAGATGAGTTTTTCGGAAAAGGTGTAAGTACCTGTGCGACATGTGACGGATTTTTTTATAAAGACAAGGAGGTAGCTGTTATCGGTGGCGGTGACACTGCACTTGAAGAAGCACTTTACCTAGCAAAGATTTGTTCAAAAGTTTATCTTATCCACAGACGTGATACCTTCAGAGCAGCACCAAATACGGTAAAACGTGTAGAAGGCAATGAGAAAATTGAGCTCATTCTTAACTCTACTCCCGAGGAAGTTTATGGAGATGCAATGGGTGTAACAGGCATTAAAGTCAAAGACAAAGAAGGAAATATTCGTGATATCGAAGTCCCTGGCGTCTTTACTTTTGTCGGTAACGATGTAAATAACCAAACACTCATCCAAAATGATGGTACATTTTTATGTGATGTAAATGAACAAGGACAGGTTATCGTTGATTTAAGTATGAAAACATCAATACCTGGTCTCTTTGCTGCAGGTGATATGCGTATTGAAGCACCAAAACAAGTTGTCAGTGCTGCAGGTGACGGTGCGGTTGCAGGTATTGCTGCAATTAGTTATGTTGACGAATTATTAAACTAAAGGAAAAAAATGGCAAGTATTAAAGTAGGTGTATTTGGGGCAAGCGGTCGTGTTGGAAAACTGCTTATTGAAGATTTAAAAGCTACTGAGGGTATGAGTCTAAGCAGTGTCTATGTTAGAAACTCTCTCGATTTTCAAATCGATCCTTCCGTGCTTGTTACATCTGATATGCATGCATTTTTAAGTGCAAGTGATATCATTGTTGATTTTTCACTTCCTGAAGCCTGTGAACTACTCTTAGAAGAGGCGATAAAGACTCCTAAACCATTAGTTATCGGAACTACAGGGCTCAATACGCATCAACTGAACCTCTTAAAGCAGGCAAGTGAGCTTATGCCTGTACTTTATGCTACAAATATGTCTTTAGGAGTTGCACTCTTAAACAGACTGGTATATCAAGCCTCTGCAGCTTTAGAAGGCTTTGATATTGAAATCGTAGAGATGCATCACAGACATAAAAAAGATGCACCAAGTGGTACGGCACTCACCCTCAGCGAATCAGCTGCACGAGGACGTGGACTTGACATCGATAAAGTTCGTGTAAGTGGTCGTGATGGCAACATTGGTGAGAGAACAAAAGATGAGATAGCAGTTATGGCTCTTCGTGGTGGAGATATTGTTGGTCGTCATACTGTAGGTTTTTATAATGATGGAGAGTTCATTGAACTCAACCATACTGCAACCTCACGCAACACATTCTCAAAAGGTGCACTTCGTGCTGGAAAATGGCTTGCAGACAAAGATGCAGGCCTTTACAGTATCAGTGACTGTTTAGAACTTTAAATCTCTAAAGCTGATTTTGCAAGCTTTGCCCATGCAGAGTTTGGATCAGCTTCTATCGCTTCGCTGTATGCTTTTGTAGCATCTTCATCTCTCCACAATTTACTCAGCACCATTCCAAGCAGATACTTTTGTCTTGCTCTTTGTTTATTAGTGAGATTAACGCTATTAAGTGATGCTATGACCTTATATGCTTTATTAAATTCATTTTTATTCATATATGCACTGTATAAGGCAAACTCTATATATGGTGTCTGTGCGTGAGCTTGAGAGCGATTTTGGATATCCATGACTTTTGATGCATATTTTATAATCATATTGTCATCTTTGAGCTCACTTCCCAAGCTGACCATAGCAACATATCTATCTATATCTTTATAATCAAAGCCAAATACCTCTTCTATCTTTGCCATAGCATCGATCATATTTTCTTTTTGTCCCAAGCGCTCATAAGCATCAAAAAGGTATCTGTATATCTCTTTATATGGCGACTCTTTTGCATTGTCAATGAGAGCGATCAAATCTTTTGCGACATCTACCGCCTCACTATAGTTTCCTGTCTCAAAATCAATCTTGACATATCGATAAAGCCATTTTTTTCTGAAATCTATATTTTTGGAGTTAAGATTCTTCGATGCGATTGATTTTGAAAGCTGGAAGTCACCGCCTTTCATTGCACATGTGTAAATTCCATCATCCCAACTATTTGAGAGTGTAATATTATAATCATTGGCAATGACCAAAACATTTTTACAGTTCTGCTGCTTGAGTGACACTTCCATCAATCCTACAGCAGCTTGCTTGATGATATCTTCCACATCAGTATACTTCTCTTGTAACTCTTCTAATGAATCTTTTAAATTAAGAACTGCTTCATAATCTTTCTCTTCTAAAAGCAGTTTTGCTTTTTCATACAGAGCACGCTGAGCTATATCGTCTCCGGCATACTCTTCTATGAGTTTATCATACTCAGCCAACTTCTTACTTGCATTTGTATCACTATCATCAAAGAAGAGTCCATCTTTTGCAGTTTGAATGACATCAAAATAGTCTCCATCTGGAAATTTTTTCATATAATCATTTAAAGCTTTAATAGCACGCTCTTTATCTTTCGTTTTTGCAAGCCAAAGTGCTCTGTTTTTAAGAAGTTCTTCATACTCATCATAAGTAGGGCCCATACTTTGGAGCATCGCCTCTGCAATAGCTGCTGCTGCTTTATACTCTTCTGCTTCGGCAAGTCTGTTCATTATCTTTTGTGACATTTTTAGGTCTTGCATAAAATAGTCTGGTTTAGCAGCAATAATTTTGAGTGCATACTTCGCAGCTTTCTTCGGTGAATGTGCCATGAGTATCTCTGTTAGATGATATGCTGCAGCAGCAGCCACTTCTAAATCTTTTGTCTTATAGAGTGCTTTTTTATAGTACTTGATCGCTTCAGTGTTTCCACCCGATGCTTCAAGCATCTCCCCTTTATAGATATAGCCCCACTCTGCAAATATATTTCCTTTATGCTCACTAAAGAGTCTGTCAAAGAAATAATCCGCGTCTGTATTTTGTCCGATTTGCGCATAAGCCTTTGCCATTAATGAAAGTATTTCAGGGACATTTTCATCTGAAGAGTACTCTCGCAAAAACTCTTTTGCATTACTGATGACATTTTCATAATCTTTTATTTTGTTATAGATTTTTATTTTGTAATAAATGAGTTCTGATTTAAAAAGGGTATTTGGATAAGATAATAAAATATCATCAATCATATCCAAAGCATCATCATAACGCTTTGTGGCAAAATACTTTTTGACTTTAAGATACTCTGTCACATCTTCTACTTTTTTAATATGTACCGGATTTCCTTCTAAATCAAGGCTTCCTACATAGGGAAGCTTATCTTTATCCAAATAAAATGGAAAGTTAATTGCCAAAGTTGACTTCTCTTCACTTTTTATCAAGGGAAGCTTCTCTTTATACCCAATGATACTCCATCGATTTGCAATACTAACATCAGCTGAGAATACAGTGTCATCCTCTGTCAGATCAAAGATTTCCGCATAGAGTTTCATCTTGTGAAAAGGTTTTATTGAAATGAAATAGGTATCTTTTTTTTGAAAACTTTTCACTTGAAAAAAATCGTTTTGTAAATTTTCAATATCATTTAGAGGTTTTTTTGAAAATGCACAGATAATCTCTTTTGTAACAGAGAAATCATCTTTTAATTCATGACAGACAAAATTTTCTTTATTTGTGATATAGAGTATGGAGTATTTTGTAAAGTTGTCTTTTGCACTATCGATTGATATCTCCAATGCAAAAGACTGTAGTGCTATAAAGGCTAAGAGTATATGTTTGAACAATTGCTCTTCTCCTTTAAAAATAAGCTAGGTCTATTTAATATCCACTGTTGTATACAAATGCTGTAACAAATTCTAAAATTGGATTTATCGCTACAAAAGCAAATATAGTTCCTATCGCTGCTATACCGATAATGGTTTTTAGTGCCAACGTTGCATTTGCAACATATACATGACCATCATTCCCTTGAACCGGCTCTTTCATAAACATATAAACGATCAGTTTTAAGTAATAGTAACCTGCAATTGCAGAGTTAAGTGCCATGATTAGTGCAAGAATTGTATAACCGCCTGTAACTGCTGAAGATATCATATAGAGTTTACCCCAAAAAAGTGCAAATGGTGGTAAACCTGCAAGACTCAACATAAACAGTGCCATAATCACAGATGCAATCGGTGCAGTTTTAATCATACCTGCAAACTTATTGTATGAGTGGTCTGAACTCTGATAATCTGGAAGATGTTTCTGTCTTGACATCCAAAGCATAGAGAATGATCCAAGATTGGTAAAACTAAATAAAATCCAATACAAGAACAGCGCAGCATTTGCCTGTGTCGTTCCGATGAGGATTGCAGCCATTACAAAACCTGCATGAGAGATAGAAGAGTATGCAAGCATACGCTTCACATCAGTTTGAACAAGTGCCCACATATTTGAAGCCGTCATCGTTATAACTACAACAATGTAAAGTACTACATCAAGCCATACAATACCACTATGCACTAAGAATTCAAAGAATCTCATAGCAACAACAAAAGCAGCGATTTTTGGAACGATTGACATATATCCAGCCATTGCAGCCGAACTTCCTTCATAAACATCCGGTGCCCATGTATGGAACGGAATAAGTGAAAGTTTAAAACCAAATGCAGCTAAGAAAAATGCCACACCGATTAGCACAAAACCCATGTCAGCATATCCGTTTGCAGCAAGAACAAGTGCGATTTTGTTAATCTCAACAGAACCAGTAAGCGCATAAAATACCATTGCACCAAAACTAAAGAAACCTGCTGCCAATGCACCCATAGTAAAGTACTTCACAGCTGCTTCGAAAGATTTGTCACGGTTATGCATAGCTATCAGTGTATAAAGTGCTAAAGAAGAAGTCTCTAGACCTACAAACACTAAGATAAGGTTATCAGTGGCAACCATAAACTGAAAACCTGCAATCATAAACAAAAAGAGTGCGAAGAACTCAGGGTATGAAAACTCATGAAAACGCTTGTGTGTCATTGCAAGTGGAATAAATAGCATTGATGCACCGACAATAATAAACTGTGCAAGAATAGCAAGTCCATCTATCAGCATTACATCAAAAAGACCAAGTGTTGTACCATTTGCCATAAAGACACCACTAGAATCTGCTACAGCAACAAAATCCATTGCCAAAAACAGAAGGCTAAGCACTACATACAATGATTTATGCAGACCGCCTTTAATAATATCTATTACTAGAATTAACAGTGCGCCAACTACCGGTATAAGCATTGGTGCAAGAGTCATTAAGTTTAATGACTCCATTGAAACATTGATTGGCGACAACATTAGTGCACCTCCTCTTCAATAACAGTTTTTTTGATAACTAGAACTCTCTCTTTAACCAGATTAGGAATTCTCTCTTTTGCCAACTCTGTCTGTGCTTTATTATGCATTAACTGTACAACTGCCTCAACAGAGTTGTTGATAGGCTCTAAAATTGGTTTAGGATAGATACCTAACCAGATCGTAATTATTGAAAGAGGAATAAGTGCTACCAACTCTCTTTTGTTTATATCAGGAAGATTTCTATTCTCCTCTTTTGTAACATCACCAAAGAACATTTTTTTGTATGCTGACAACATATAAATAGCACCAACGATAATCGCAGTTCCAGCTAACAGTGTCAAGATATGAGATTGTTGATAGAATCCTAAAAGTGATAAGAACTCACCAACAAAGTTAATTGTAAGTGGCATACCAACTGAAGCCATTAACATGATACCAAAGATAGTTGCATATCTCGGCATAACATGTGCAAGCCCACCAAATTCACTCATAAGTTTTGTATGACGTCTATCATAGATAACACCTACAAGTAAGAACAGAGCCCCAGATACAACACCGTGAGCAATCATTAAAAAGATTGAACCTGTAATACCTTCAACATTAAGTGCAAACGTACCAAGGATGATAACACCCATGTGTGAGATTGATGAATAAGCAACAACCTGCTTCACATCTTTTTGCGCGTATGCAACCATCGCAGTATAGATGATCATAATGATCGCGATTACAGCGATTGGAACCATAAACGCTGCCGATGCATCTGGGAATAGTGGCAATGAAAAACGGATAAATGCATATGTACCCATTTTAAGTAGAATTGCCGCAAGTATCACAGAACCTATAGTCGGTGCTTGACCATGCGCATACGGTAACCATGTATGGAATGGAAACATTGGAACCTTGATAGCAAAACCGATAAAGAAGGCTGCGAATAGCCATAGTTGGAACGTTTCCGGTAAAATCAGTCTATACCAATCAAGCAGTGCAAAAGACCATACACCTGTTGCTTGGTAGAAAAAGTATGCCATAAAAAGCATACCAACAAGCATTACAAGTGAACCTGCAAATGTATAGAGGAAGAACTTAATCGACGCATATATACGAAGTGGTCCACCCCATGCACCAATAATATAAAGCATTGGAACAAGAGAAAGCTCCCAAAACACATAAAATACAATCGCATCTAATGCAGCAAATACACCTACCATCGTCATTTGTAAGAACAGAAGCGTGATAATCATATTCTTTTCATTAGGAGTTTCAGTAAGTGATGCTATACCTATCATCGTAAAGAATGCTGCAAGTACAATAATAAATAGAGAAATTCCATCTACACCTAAGATGTAGTTAATACCAAAAGACGGTACTAACGGTAGGTTCTCCATAAACTGCATTCCAGACACATTTCCATCAAATGCAAACCATAACCACAGTGACAATCCAAACTCGATAGCTGCCACACTAATACCGTAGGCACGAATACTATCTTTTTGAATCATAAAACCAAACACAGCTGCAATTGCTGGAAAGAAGATTAAAATCGATAAAATATGATCTAACATTTACATAACTCCTAAACCTGATAATATCACCGTGATACTATCAGAATATCTTGCTGCAAGTCCAAAAACTACAGCTAATGAAAGTAGTACCACAAGACCAACTACCATCCATTTTAACATTGTAGAGAGGTTACCACTCTGCATTGCTCTTGTTTTTTCACCAGTACCATAGATGATACCTGCAATTCCATCAACACTTGCATCAACAATTTTCATATCGACTTTATTCCAGAACATATCAGAGATCTCTTTATATGGTTTTACAAGATACTCTTCATAGAAATAAGGAATATAGTACTGATTGTATAAAAGTTTATATGCAAATGAGTTTTCAATCGCACTTGTACCATCTGGTACTTTAATAAATGCGTTTGCATATTTTTTATATGCATAAAGAATCGCTAAAGCAACGAATACCTGTGTTCCAACTAACATAATCCAAAGTGTAGTATGTGAATGGATATGATACTCATGTGCTGATAAAATCTCTTCAATCATATGGAAGAACGGCTCTTGAAGCACACCTGCAATCATTGCAAGAATTAAAAGCGGACTCATCGCAACAAGCATAAATCTATATGCTTCATGTGGATGAATACCAAAGATTTTGTAACGCTCTTCACCATGGAAGATGAGTGCTACAAGTCTAAATGAATAGAATGCCGTCAAACCTGCAGTAAAGAGAAGTACTCCGTAAATCACAAAGTGATGCTCTGCAAATGCTGCTTCTAAGATTGTATCTTTTGAGAAGAAACCTGCAAATGGAAAGATTCCTGCTAATGCTAAAGAAGCAATAGTCATCATAATCCAAGTCCACTTCATTACCTTCTTGAGTCCACCCATTTTAAACGGATCAAGTTCATCATGCATAGCGTGCATTACGTTACCAGCACCAAGGAATAAGAGTGCTTTAAAGAATGCGTGAGCCATAAGGTGAAAAAGTGCCACCCAGTATGCACCAAGACCAGCTGCTGCAAACATATATCCTAACTGTGAAAGTGTAGAGTATGCGATGATACGTTTCATATCACGGTTAACAAGTGCCATCGATGCTGCAAAGAGTGCAACAAATGCACCAAGCGAAGCGATGAACAGACCTACATTAGGGATCAAGCTATAAAGCTCATTTGAACGAATAACAAGATATACACCCGCTGTTACCATTGTTGCTGCGTGAATAAGAGCCGATACAGGAGTAGGACCTTCCATCGCATCTGCAAGCCACGTATGGAGTGGAAACTGTGCTGATTTACCCATTGCACCGATAAACAAGAAGATACCGATCCAAGTTAGTGTAGCAGTGTCTAATGTTTGAAATGCTTCAAATGCACCTTCATACTGAAGTGTACCTGTATTCCAATATACTAAGAAGATACCAATCAACATTCCAAGGTCAGCGATACGGTTCATAATAAATGCTTCATTTGCTGCCCAAGTAGCGCTCTCTTTGTGGAACCAGAATCCGATAAGCCCCCAAGAACAAAGACCAACACCTTCCCAACCGATGAAAAGACCAGCATAGTTATCACTCATAACAAGAACCATCATTGAGAAAACGAATGCTGATAACCATGCAAAGAATCTGTTAAAGCCCTTGTCATGATCCATGTAACCGATAGAGTAGATATGAACGATAGTAGAAACAAGTGTTACAACCATCATCATAGTAACTGATACTTCATCAACAATAAACCCAAAAGGAATATATAAATCCCCAGTCGCCATCCATGTCATCATCTCAACATGAACAGGTGCACTTCCATTAACTACAATCAATGCTAAGAGTAAACTACTGCTCACAAAAGAAGTAAAGATTAATAGTGAAGCGATTACACCAACAAATGTTTTCTTTGGCGTTGTCGTGAACAACGCAGAAAACATTGAACTAACAAGTGGTGCAAAAAGTGCTATATATAATAATGTTTCCATAGCTTATCCTCTCATACTTGTCATAGTTTCTAGGTCGATATTTCCATGACGTTTATACCATACAATTAACAGACCAAGTCCTACAGCAACTTCTGAAGCAGCGATTGCAATTACGAAAAATGCAAACATTTGACCAGTTAAGTCACCATAATAGTGTGAAATCGCAGCAAAAGCGATATTTACAGAGTTTAGTAAAATCTCAGTTGCGAAAAACAATAAAAGTAAGTTCTTTCTCTTCATTACACCTACAAGACCTATTGCAAACAGGATCGTAGATAGAACAAGATAATGATTTAAACCTATTTCCATCATGAAAGCACCTTTTTATTTTTTTCTTTTTTAATCTCTTCGATTTCTTCAGCACTCATAAGTGTAAGAGAGAGATCCATTTTCTTACCAGCCAGTACAATTCCCGCAACCATTGCTACAAGTAGCATAATCGCTGCAACTTCAAATGGAATAAGGTATTTTGTAAAAAGAATCACACCTACAAGCTGTGTATTTCCAACACCTTCAATCACAGGATAAAGTGCTACAATATTTTCACTTACCATAGGAGCTGCGAAAATCACAACAATTAAAACTGCTGCAAGAGTTGAAAGTCCAACAATAATGTATTTGTTTCCTTTCTTCTCTTTAACCTCACGTGTCGTATCAAAGAACATCATACCAAAGGCATAAAGAGCCATTACAGCACCTGTATAGACGATAATCTGTATCGCACCTAAAAAATCAGCACCAAGGATAAAGAAAAATGCCGATATAAAAATCATTCCCGCTGCCAATGCAGTTAATGCATATAACGCTTGCGATGTAGTCACTGTTATAAAAAACATCGCTATCGTTAAAAATGCAAACAAGTAAAACGCTACTGCTTCAAACATAATCCATACTCCTTAATATGCTAGAGGTGTTTTCTTAACACGCTCGTCTTCATGTGGTGTAATCGCACCAAAACCTTCGAATTCAAGCTGCTTACCAGCTTTCATCTTGTCAATCGGTGTTAACATATCTTCATACATAATGAAGTGCTCTCTCTGCTCACTTGCATTCTCATACTCACCACCGTGTGTAATTGCAAGTTCAGGACAAACCTCTGCACAATATCCACAGAAGATACAACGACCAAGATTGATTGTATACTCTGTAACCTCTTTACGAGAGTTCTCATCGATGCGAGTATCCATTCTGATACAATCAGAGATACAGATCTTTTCACAAAGACCACAACCGATACATCGCTCAGTATCAGATTCCCAAAGTCTTTTCATCTGGTGTACTGCACGGTATCTCGGACCGATCGGCATCTTCTCTTGAGGATATTGAACTGTATGGATATCAAAACGAATCATCTCACGCATTACTACCCAAAGACCTACAAAGAGCTCCCCTTTGAAAGTTCTCTTTACTACACGCTTGAACTTATCCCAACCTGTTGTCGGATAGTCCTCTATGTCAACGAGAAAGTAATCACCTTCTGCTACATTTCTATTGTTAAATGCTTCTAAACTCATTCATATCCCCTTAAAACATCATCACAAAGCCAGTGATTACAACATTAATCACCGCTATTGGCATAAGTACTTTCCAACATAACCACATTAACTGGTCAGGTCTCACATCTGGCCATGCAGCTCTTGTCCATAAGAAGAAAAAGAAGAAGAACGACATTTTTCCAAGAAGACCAAGTGCTCCAAGTAATGAGCCATCACCGTAACCACCCAAGAAGATTAAAGGAATTACAAATGAGATAAAGAACATGTTTGCGTACTCTCCGATGAAGAAAAGACCCCATCTCATACCAGAGTACTCAGTACCAAAACCATCAATAATCTCGTGGTCATTTGCAATCAAGTGGAATGGTGTACGACCAGTTTCAGCAAAAGCAGCAATCCAGAAAAGAATAAATGCTACAGGCTGTGACCATACAATCCAATCACCGATACCACCAGCTTGGTACTCATTGAAATCAATAAGTGATAATGAACCTACCATCATAATAGGAGCAAGCAGTGAAAGCCCTGTTACAACCTCATATGAGATAAATACTGCAGCGGTACGCGCAGCTGAAAGTAAAGAGAACTTATTTGCCGATGCCATACCACCAAGAAGCGGACCATAAAGCCCTACTGCCATCACACCTAAAACATATAAAATACCAATGTTCACATCTGCTACGATTGGATGTACTTCATATCCAAAAATCTCAAATGGTGGTAAGAAAGGAATTGCCGCTGCAGCCATAAATGCTGTAGCTGCAGTAATTACAGGTGCAATCTTAAAGATAGGACCAACTACATTCGTAGGGATAATATCCTCTTTTGTAAAGAGTTTGATACCATCTGCTGCAACTTGCAAAAGTCCGTACGGTCCAACATTCATTGGTCCTAAACGGCGTTGCATAAATGCAAGAACCTTACGCTCAAAATATGTACCAATACCAGCTAAAGCTGAAAATATAAGTAGAATTACAACGACTTTGATTATCGTTTCAATTAAATATGCACTGTCCATATATTACACCTTTTCTATCGAAGCTGTACTAAAGCGATATCCGCTAAAGAGAGCCTCTGAATTTAGATTTTTATCAAAAGTAGGCAGAACTACAATTGAACCTTTTATTTTGTTATCACTGACTACATTTGCAGTTAATTCACCATTGTCAGTTGTAATTTTCACAGTATCACCTTCATTGAAGTCAGAATTTGACAAGAATTCCTCACTCATATAGATACCGCTTACCTCATCAAGTTCAGTCGTTTTATGTGTAAATGGAGTGAACTGTCTCACAGGATTAGCTAAGTAGATTATACTACCTTCAAGCTTGTCATCGCTGAATTTATCTACACTTTCATCACCAGATAGTGTAACTGCTACATTTTCTAACACATAACCGCGCATCTCAGTACCATCATTTTCATAATGATTTGGTAGGTTGTCAAACTCCTCGTGCTTAAATCCAACAGCCGTTGGAAGTTCTACTGTATAGTCAATAACATTCTCAGCTTCAAAGCCAAGCGCATTTGCAATATCATTGAGCTCATAACCGTTATAACCAATCGCTGCATTTGTAGGGTTTACACGCTTATTAACAGATGTTAATGTTCCCTCTTGCTGGTTCATTGCCGGCATGTCTAAATCACCATCACCAAGAGCTGAAAGTACAAAGTCTCCATCCGTGTTGTAACCAACAGTATAAGAACCTTTATCATCATCAAGCTCACAAATCAGGCTTACACCTAGTGTATTTGTAAGAGATGGGATCATTACAAGTTCAAATTTCGTGTATTTTTCAACAAGTGCAACTAAACGTGCAAGGTTTTTTGATTTTGGATGTGTATAGAGATCCGGTCCAACCATAAGAGCAAAAGTCTCTTTTTTCTTAAGGTTTTTCTCTAGAGTCTCCATAAATTTATCATCTGCACCTAAAAGCTCTAAAAGTTTGTTATCATCAACAACAACCTCTTTTTCAACTTTTTTAGAGACCATTTTAGATTTTTCTACTTCAATCTCTTCCTCTTCACCCGTCTCTTCATTCACTTTCACTTCTTTAACGATTTCAACAACTTTCTCTTTAACTACTTCAGTTACTGTAATTGTTTTTTCAGAGTGAAATGATGCTAAATATTCACTGATTTTAGATGGCATCTGTTCTTTATCACCAAACAGGTCAAGTAATAGATAAAGTGCTATCTCTTCTTGCAGTGGAGCATGTGTTACAGTCATGATTCCTTTACCAAGACCTTCAATAATCGGATCGGCTACCGGATGGAAATAGATTCCTGCACCCTTGCTTACTGTAAGAGAGTTATTAAGAGCATAACGAGCATTTGGATTATCAGTTTTTAATGCTGATCCGATTGATACGATAAAGTTAGTCGTATGTACACGCTCTAAGTCAGAACTGTAAAGTTTTGTACCACTAATCTCAGAGTAATCTTTCATAAAAGTCTGGAATGCTTTTGCTTCAGGGTTGATAAGTTTGTATCCAAACTTCTCTTTCATCTTTTGCAGTAAAAGCGCTTCTTCATTTGTAATAGTAGAAGTGAATGCAATCGTGTCAGCTTTTTTGAATGCTTCTAGTGCTGCGTTAAATGCTACTTCATCTTTTACAGCATCTGCATTTTGATAATCAAATCCGTAACGTCCCGCACCACAAAGTGAAACATAGTTCCACTCATTCATTACACGGTAAATCTTATCTTCCGGATTTTCAATGCTTGTATGCTTCACATCATAAGAGATCTGACAACCTGCAGAACAGTGTCCACATGTTGCAGGAATCTGCTTAAGCTCCCATGCATTTGATTTATACATAAAATGCGTATCTACAAGTGCACCAACCGGACAAACTGCAGCACATTCACCACATGATGTACAGTCAAGAACATCTGTTCCATTTGTAAGACCGATTACTGATTTGTTGAGTTTATTCCACATTGCATAAGCATCTTTTGGCATACTCTCTTTGAACTCAGCATCGATTGCATCTGCACCACGAGGAATAGTCTTGAGTGAATTATCACCAATCATATCTTTACATGCAGTTACACAGCGCTCACAAACGATACAGAGACCCGGATCGTAGTGAAGATGTCCCCAGTCATGGCTACTTCTATCTACATCTTTGATTGCATAACTTTGTGAATCTACACCAATTTCAAGTGTATAGTTTTGAAGCTCACACTCTCCTGATTGGTCACAAACACCACACTGCAGTGGATGGTTTACATCGTAAACTTCCATAATAGCGCGACGCTCTTTTTCAATATTCTCTGTGCTTGTAGTAATGTTCATTCCGTCTTTTGCTTTGGCATTACAAGCGTAAACCTGCTTACCATCTGCTTCAACAAGACATATACGACATGCAAGAGTTGGACTACAACGCGTTAAATAACATATTGCAGGAATGAAGATATCGTTCGCACGGGCAGCATTTAAAAGATACTCTCCCTCTTGCGTCTCAATCTCTTTTCCATCAATGTTTATGACTATTTTACTCATTACATTACTCTCACTATTTTGGATTTAAGAAATCTATAACTGCCATAATCATAACCGCTATCAAACGTAGGGTTAAGTGCAATTGTTCCTTTTAACTCATCATCTAGTTTAAAGACTCTTCTTTGTATCGAATCTCCTAAACTAATCTCTACCTCATCGCCATCACTAATCTTCGCTGCTGCTGCAAACTGTGCAGAGCCTCTTAGAGTTGTGTCACGTTCCAACTGCTTCGTTTTGTTTGTAAAGCTGTTAAACTGTAATACAGGATTTGCCTGATAGACAACTGTTCCGTTATACTCCGGAAGTTCCGCTACCTCTTCAAGTTCACCATCCATTACACACTCTACACTCTCAAGCTGATAACCACGCTCATCTTCACCAAACTCCCCTAAGAAGTTCTCCAGTGAATCAAACTCTACTCCTTTAAAGCCAGCAGACTGTGGTAGCTCTTTTGTATAATCAATCGTATTCTCAGCTTCAATATCAAATGCAGATGCTATATCATTAAGCTCGTACCCATCAAAGCCAAGTGCAGCATTTAACGGTAGCACCTGATTATCAATACTGACAACAGTTCCCTCTTGCTGGTTGAGTGCTGGAACGATTAAGTCTGCATTTTCGTCGGCTGCAATTATATACTCTCCATGAGCGTTATACCCAACAACACTGCTTAAATCTTCATCAACGTCTAAATCACAGATAAGTGAAGCACCTACAGTGTTCACCTCATTTGGTACAACAAGCAGTGAGAAGTCTGTATATTTTTCAATTGTCGCTGCGAGTTTGGCAATGTTTTGGGCCCTTGCGTGAGCAAACATATCAGCACCAATTACAAGTACTTTTTTCTCGGCACGCATAAACGACTTACTCATAAAAGAGAGCTCATCATCACCTACGTTGCTTTCTGCTTCAAGATATCCTAAATCAAGGTCATCCAAGAAGGCTTTTGTTGTATCATCAAGGTCTGCATTTTTTAGAAGTTCATTTGCAAGAAGAGCCATTACACCCTCTTCCGTTCCTACTTCATACTTCATAAACTGTGTTGCAGTGTTTTTCATCAATGCATCTTCCATAGGATGTGCATAGACGATTTTTGCACCGTTATGACGTGCTGCAGTAGTTAAAGCATAACGAACACCAGGATTGTCTGTTGCGACTCTTGTTCCTACTATAACGATAGCATCAGCCTGTTTGATCGCTTCAAGGTTTGCACTTGCGTGAAGTTTTCCACTTACAGATGCATAAGCTTTCATAAAGTGAGCATAGAGTCTTGCATCTTCATTAAAAAGTTTCAGACCAAGCTTCTCTTTCATTTTTTGTAAAATCAGCGCCTCTTCATTTGTAATTATTGATGAAAAACGGATGGCACTTGCATTTTGAATTGCTTCTAATGCTGCTGTGAATCTTGTTTCATCTTTTTCAGCTTGTACATCAAAATCAAATCCAAAACGTCCAGCTCCACAGAGTGATGCAAATTCAAAATTATTTTTTACTCTGTAAATTGAATCATCACCATTGATACCAGAGTGACGTGTCTCATACTCTAGTGGACACCCAGCTGAGCAGTGTGCACACGTTGATGGAACACGTGATAGTTCCCATGCATTTGCAGTGTATTTGAAATCACTGCTTACAAGTGCACCGACCGGACAAACTGCAATACATTCACCACAGAAAGTACAATCAAGTGTATCGGAATCTTTTGGAATGATAGTTGAGCTATATCCACCAAATTTCACTTCAATTGCATCATCACCGATTACTTCATTACAAACATGCACACACTTCTCACACATGATACAAAGTGCAGGGTCATAATTGATAAGTCCCCAGTCTTTTACACTGCGGAGCTGATCTTTTGCAGAGAACTCCTGTTGCGTGACACCAAACTCCAACGTCATGTTTTGCAGGTCACACTCACCAGACTTGTCACATACACCACACTCTAAAGGGTGATTTACATCATAAAGCTTCATAATGTTTTGACGTTCACGCTCAAGCTCATGAGAGTTTGTCTTTACTGCAATGCCTTCAGTCGGTGGTGTATTACATGATAGAATAAATCCATCAACACCCTCAACCTCTACGGAACAGATCCGACAAGATGCACATGGAGAAGTCTTTGAGATATAACACATTGTTGGAATATAGACACCGTTTTTGCGTGCAGCTTGAAGGATTGTCTCACCTTTGTTCGCTGTTACGTTTTTGCCATCTATTGTAAAGTTAATTGTATTACTCATCATCAACTCCTAGGCCTGAACCATAGCGATATAATAACAACGCATACATCGCTCTGCTTCAGCTAAAGCCTGCTCTTGTGTGAAACCAAGATTTACTTCTTTGTTGTTGTCTTTACGCTCATTAACAGTTAAAACTGCAGAGTGCTCACGCGGAAGACCCGGAAGCCAACCTGTAACTTTCTCTTTCTTGTCATAGACTTTCAGTTTTGCCAAGTGATCTTCCATAATCTCTTCATCAGTAAGCGTAATCTCACCTGTTTGAACATAACGGGACATTACAGAAGCTGCACGTTTTGCCTGGCCAACTGCATTTACAATCGTCATCGGACCATATTCACAGTCACCAGAAGCAAAGATACCCTTGCGTGAGGTCATATAGTCTTTCCCGTTTGTCTTGATAGTAGCCCATGATGTCTTCTCGATTTCCCACTCTTCAGGAAGCAGGTCTAAATCAGCTGACTGAGAAACAGCAGGAATCAAGTAGTCTGCTTCAATCGTATATGACTCACCCTCGATTTTCACCAACTGTGGACGTCCACCGTCAGGATCAGGTACAAGTTCAAATTTGTCGATTAAAAGCTCACGCAAGATATCATTTTCATCCGTTGTAATCTTATTTACCGCAGAGTGGAAAAGAAATTCTACACCTTCTTCTACAGCTTCATGATACTCTTCATAGGTTGTATTACGAATAATTGTCTTCTCGTCACGACGATAAACCATATAGACTTTTTTCGCATTGGCACGAATCGCACAACGGACAACGTCCATCGAAGTAAATCCACCACCAACACAGACAACTGTTTTACCAGTCAAGTCAACAAAGTCTTGGCTTAGCATCTGCTGCTCTTGTACTGATTTTGGCGTTTTTATATCAAACTTCTCATAAAGGTTTACCCAGTCAAGAAAATCAATAGCACCCCAGTAACCCTTAATCTCTTCACGCTCATTTTCACAACGAACTTTTTTAGAGATTCGAGTACCTGTAGCTACCATAACAGCATCATACTCTTTTTCAAACTTACGCATATCATCAGCTGTGATTTTACGGTTTGTGATAAAGTTCACACCCAGATCTTTTACACATTCGATATCTTTTTCGTACTTATCCCAAGGCATACGGTACTCAGGTACACCAACTGTTACCTCACCACCAAGAACAGGAAGTTCTTCGTAAACATCTACATCGATTCCCTCTGCAGCAGCGTAGTAAGCCGTTGTAAGTCCTGCAGGACCTGCACCGATAACGGCGATTTTCTTATCAATTGACGGTTTTTTCTCCATAGGATGGAAAAAGTCAAATCCATGGTCCGTCTCCCAGTCAGCACCAAGACGCTTAAGTGACATAATAGAGATAGGCTCATCCAGATTTGTTCTACGACATGCATCTTCACATGGGTGTGGACAAACACGACCACAAACATGCGCAAGCGGCATAGTCTGACGTGTAGCTTCTAGAGAATCATCAAAACGCAGGTCTCTTACACCCTCAATATATGCAGGAATATCAACATGGCTTGGACACGCATCTGTACAAGGAGCCGTGATTTTTGCAATATAACCGATACTCTCTTCATAATGTTTTGATTGTTTCTTCTCATTGATACACTCTAAAAATGTATCTTCAAAGTGTGTCATCAAGTCAAGGATAGGATTTGGTACAGTTTTACCAATCTCACACTTTGACGTGACTTGCATACTTTTACCAATCTCTTTCAAGTGGTCCAAATCAGCTACTTCACCTTCACCACGAGCGATTTTATCAAGTACGTCATATAAAATACGACCACCCCAACGCCCAGGTGCACATCTACCACATGCTTCACTATACTCTTGATACTGTGCAGCATACTCCATAGCAAGACGAATAACATCCACATCTTCATGAAAGAGTGCAACACCGTCCCAGCCAATAAAAGCTTTAGAGTCACGATGATCGTCGTATTGTGCCGGCAGGTTATAAGCTGATTCTTCCCACTCTTCTTCAGGTTTGCCTATATTATTTATAGACTCACCTTTCCAAGTAGAAAAATAGACTTTACTCACATTAAATCCCTATTTTTTAACTACGATAGTCCAGTCGACTTCGTTAAACTTCAGTGAGTTATATAACTCATACCCACACTCTTTTACCAAATCAGCTGAACGCTGAATCGGTGTAAAGTCACCTATTTCAAAAAGAAAAATCAAAGTCTCAGTCGGCTTGTGTTTCTCTTCTAAAATCTCTTTCATACGAGGTTCAAAATTATCTTTTAAATGTCTTAAATCATATCTTTTCATTATCTGTCAACCTCTCCAAATACGATGTTTGTAGTACCAATGATAGATACAACATCCGGAATATAGTGACCTGGTAAAAGGTCAGTTAAGATTCCTGTATGCCAGAATGACGGCGCACGAAGTTTGAGTCTGTATGGATACGGTCCACCTTGAGAGTTAATGTAGAAACCGAGTTCACCTTTTGGAGACTCTGTCGGTACATACACTTCACCAACCGGTGGTCTCATACCTTGTGTTACAAGAACGAAGTGCTGCATCAAAGAGTAGTTTTGTGTCATAATGTCAAGTTTTGGTGCTGAGATATATTTAGGCGCATGTGCCATAAGCTCAGTTTGACCATCTTTTTCACACTTCTCATACATCTCTATACATTGATAAAGAATCTTCGCAGACTCTCTCATCTCTTCCATATAGATACGGTAACGTGCGAAGTTATCACCCTTGTCAGACCAAGGAACATTGAACTCTACTTCATCATAAAGCTCATATGGTTCTTCTTTACGAATATCCCATGCAACGCCAGAAGCTCTTAACATTGGACCTGTACAGCCCCAAGAGAGTGCCATTTCAGTCGGTATCACACCAACCTCTTCCATTCTCATTCTCCAGATACGGTTGCTATCAAGTAGATCTTCGTAATCTTTGATGTTTTGTGGAAGTTTGTTTAAGAAAACTCTTAACTGATGTAAAAAGTCATCTTGAATATCCAAAGGAACACCACCGATACGAATCGCAGCATGTGTTAAACGTGCTCCACAATACCCTTCAATAATATCCATTAAGTACTCTCTTTCACGGAAAGCAAATAAGAATACTGTCATTGCACCGATATCAAGCGCAGTTGTTGCCAACCAGAAAAGGTGAGACATCAAACGGTTGATCTCTAAAAGAAGCATACGAATTACTTTCGCACGACGCGGTACTTCAAGACCGATGAGCTTCTCAACTGCAAGTGCGAAACCATAGTTATTTGAAGATGAAGCGATATAATCCATACGGTCAGTAGTAGGCATAAACTCGTTATAGATCATATTCTCAGCCATCTTCTCCATACCACGGTGAAGATATCCAACATCCGGATGTGCTTTTACGATTTGCTCTTGTTGCAGATGAAGCATAAGACGTAACTGTCCGTGAGCAGAAGGGTGCTGTGGACCGAAGTTAAGAATGAGTTCATTATCTTCTCTGTCAAATGTAATGTTTTCAAAAAACGGTGTTAATCTGTTTTTTACTTGTGCCATATTTCTACCACCCTATCTTTGAGGATCATCAATAACTTTTGATGACTCTTTATCTACTTTTCTAATTAGGAATACTCCACCATCTTCTTGATACTCTTGAACTGTAGGTTCCATATCATCTGTAATCTCAGTTCCTTTTGGTACTTCAAAACCAAGGCGAGCAAAACGCTCAGAGTCATATCTGTCAACTCTTGCTGTATCACGAAGTTCAGGTCCGATGATATCACGTGCTTCTTTTCCATAGATCTTATCTACTTCATACCACGCAGCAAACTCGTCACCTTCTAACGGATAAGTTTTAAGAAGTGGATGTCCTTGCCAATCATAAGGCATAAGGATTCTTTTCATAAACGGATGTCCATTTGCTTCGATTCCAAACATATCATACATCTCACGCTCTGACCAGTCAGCAGAACGGAAAAGTTTCTCTACAGAATCAACTGCCTGACCGTTCTCAATAAAATATTTTACACGGATACGTTTGCGTTTTGTCATAGAAAGCATTTGATAAAAGATCTCAAATGTATTGTCTTTTGCAAGCCAATCGATTGCACTCATCTCTGAGAGTTGTGTATACTCAAGTTCATCGCGCATCAACTCTAACACACCATAAATATCATGTGGATTGATGTAGATTACCATCTGCTCTACTTGAATGTATGCGTCTTTTACTTCAAACTTTGCTTTGATAGCCTCTAAGTCAGCTGCAAACACTTCATCACAATCAACGTCCTGCTTTGGAACCTGTGGTGCTACATAGTATCTATCTGTATAGTAGGCTTTTGCCTGTACATCATCTTTAGGTTTATACGCTCTCATTACATTAACCTCTTCGCTTTTTGTGCATTTCCGGCTTTATTTGCACGGATTTTTTTCTGTAGTAACATTACACCATACTGAAGTGTCTCAGGACGAGGAGCACAACCAGGAAGATACAGATCAACCGGAATAATTCTATCTGCACCCTGAACAGTTGCGTAAGTATTGAACATTCCACCAGTATTTGCACATGAACCCATAGAGATAACCCATCTTGGTTCTGTCATTTGGTCATACAGACGCTTAATGAACTCAGCATGTTTTTTTGTAAGCGTACCCGCTACAATCATAACATCTGCCTGACGAGGAGACGCACGGAAGATCGTTCCGTAACGGTCAAAGTCAAAACGAGATGCACCTGATGCCATCATCTCAATACCACAACAAGCAAGACCATATGTTAATGCCCAAAGTGAATTTGAACGCCCCCAGTTTACAATCTTGTCAATAGAAGTCAGTGCAACCGGAAGTCCACCGTCTTGTGTATAATTTACTTTATGTTGTGCCATTCTAGCGCTCCTTTTTTCCATGCATATACGAAACCGATTGCCAATAATAAGATGAACATAATCATCTCAGCAAATCCAAACCAACCTAAAACTTTGAAGTCAACTGCCCATGGAAACATAAACACAATCTCAACATCAAAGAGTAAAAAAAGCAGTGCGAACAGGTAAAACTGTGGCGACACTCTATTTGGTTGTTTTGTGATTTCTGGTCCACATTCATAAACAGAAAGCTTAATCTTTTCACTATCTTTTGCAGCTAACGCGCGACTCGCCAAACGAGCGATTACAGTCGTAGCCATAAATGCACCAAATGTAATTACAAATAGTACAAATACCCCAAAATACGGATTCGAAGTCACTATATGATCCATATAACCTACCTTTTAAATTAAGAGCAATATTTATGTTAAATATAACTCTTCTTAATATTTGTCTTCTAACGCTTATAAACAGCCTGTGTTAATGGCTTGTATGCTTTTGCATTTAGAAAAAACAGTTACTGCACTATATCAAAAAGAGTATTAAAAAAAAGTTTTATAAGCTAGAAGATATTGAAAATGTCACTTATCGCAACACAGCTTTTTAAATGAGAGAAAATGTGTGTAATTTTGTAATATAAATGAGATAAAAGATGACTTAAAAAAGATATTTAAGTCATCTTCTTGTTTATTTTAATTAATAGGTTTGTACCATATTTTGTGACTGCGTTCTGTTTTGTTGCATTGACTTAGAACCTTGCCCAGAACCATCACCTTGACCTTTTCCAGAGCCACTACCTTGTTCTTTTAAGCCTTTATATTGGTATTTATACTGATGTTCGTATTGGTTTTGATTCATCTGTGAACTGTCGCCACCGCCGCCTGAACGGTAGCCACTTCCACCACCCATGCCGCCACCGCCACTTGGACCTTTAGCCATTGCAACCGTTGCAATAAGAGATAAAGCTATTATCACTACTTTTTTCATCATAACTCCTTTGGTTTGTTATGTTGTATTGTTACATACTAATGTTAGCGAATCGTTAGTAGATGAAAAATTTACTTATTTAAAAATCCCATAGACTTTTCACTGTCGAAATTTGCATCTCTTTCTCTACGAATTTCATCTATAAAATCCTCAAATGTGAAAAGAGGCTCTTCTCTAACAGCTACTTTGTATGCCGTATTTTTAACGATTAAGTTTATCTGTCCGCCCGTTAGTGAATACTCCGCAAGTTTTGTAACATCGAAACCATCTTCATATGGTGCACTCTTTGGTAGCATTTTGTTCCAAAGCTCAAGTCTTTGTTCTTTATTTGGCTTTTTAAACTCTATCTTGTAGTTAAATCTACGTGAGAAAGCTTTGTCAATATTTTCAAGCAAGTTGGTTGTTGCTATAAGCATGCCTCGAAAATTCTCAATCTGTTCTAAGAAGATATTTTGCATCTGGTTGTGCATCTGATCTGAACCTGTAATATTCCCAGAACTTCTTGCTCCTAAAAACTGATCCGCTTCATTTAGTAGTAAAATCGGCTCTGTTTTTGTCTTCTCACTCAGTTCGTAAAAAGTATCGAAAATCTTACGTACGTTTTTTTCACTCTCACCCACATACATAGAAAGAATTTTTGAACAATCAAATGCCAATACCTGACGCTTGAGCGATTTTGCCAGAGAGTAAGCCGTCATCGTCTTTCCTGTTCCTGCCGGACCGTAAAAAATAATGCGTGCATCGATACCGCTTTTTTTACTTTTTATACCCCATTTTACAAGACGATTTACAACCTCTTTATCAACCTGTTTCATAAGATTTTCAAGCGTCTCTTTTGTTTCACTGTTAAGCACAACATCCTCCAAGGATGTCTCACTGTCGATTAGCTCAAAGATATCCTGTTCCTCTACAAGAGCATTCAGCTTGAGTCGTGTTACCTTTTTCGTCTTTTGCGGATGAATGATACTTTGGAGCACATCGTCCACAATGTAGAAAGAACGGGAAATTCCACCAAAAGGATTCAGCATCTCTTCATAATCGATAATACCACTGCTCAGCAAGTGAGAACCCTCTTCTAAGAGTGAGCGGTTTTTAATTCTCTCATACTCATCGATAGAAATCAGCTCTATCAATGTGTTCATCTCACGCAGAGATGCATCTGTTGCACTGTACTCCTCACGCAGAAGTGCGATGAAGATAACCTGCTCATAGTTGTTCATCTTTTTTTGTTTAAAGAACTTGTCAAGTACAAGATTTTCTGAAGTCTGTTCCACTCTCTCTTCAATACGTTTTTCTAAAAGTTTGAGCTTGTTTTGGAGTCTGTCAATGCCTAAAGAGTGCTCATGCACATTTTGACGAATAACAGACATCTTTTGATACAACTCTATTCTAAAAAACTGGTCTTGTAGATACTCCAAATGGTCTGCATAAGGCTTCACATCTGGCAAATCCAAATCTAATGTACCATCTTGTAGCAGTTTTAAAAAACTCGGTGTAAGTCCTACTGCTGTATTTAGAAGCTCTAGTGGTGTTACTTCTGAGATTTTGATAGGAGTGAAACTCTGCTGATGCAACCAGCCGAGTTCCAAAAGGTTTTTTACTTCGATGAGATGATTCAAATGTTTGTATCCATCATCTTTGTAGAGCTCTTCCAAAAGTGAAAGTACAAGAACATCATCCTGTCCCTCAACATATTTTTGAGCGATATGGCGAAGGATATTTGCCTCTGCCACACTTGTTTTAAGGTGTATAAAGATATCTGACTTTGCTACATCCTTTGTCTTTAAAAAATTAACTAATGTCTTCAAATATTTCCTTAAAATTTATAACCTAGCCCCGCAGAGATGATTAAGATGTTTCCATCACTAAACCCTCCAACAAGACCATTGTCATTTGCATCTGATGCACTAATGGTTCTATTTTCATGCATAGAATAAAGTGCTGAAAGACCTACATCAATACTCTCATTGATTTTATAACGTCCACCTAAAGAGACTGCAGTTGAGTCCGTATCTGGAAGTTCAAAGCCGATAGTTTTATTTGGTACAGGACTCTCATCAATTACTAAACCTGCCATAAGAGTCAGGTCATCAAGCTCTTGTGTAAGACCGAAACGAAATGTGTTAGTATCTTTCCAGTCTTTTGGTATAGATGCATCAAATGCTGCAGGCATAGGAACTGTATAATCAAAATTTAAATCTTTATATGCAGACCAATATGTTTTTTCATATACAATTTCTAATGTAGTGTTTGTTGGCAACGTATATGCTATTGCTATGTCTAATGCTGCTGGTAATGGTATAGAGACTGTTGACCACCCATCATAAAATTTAGTACTACCTGCATCCGAATAAAGTTTAGCATTTCCTTCTTCAGTTAAATTAATTTTTGAACGATATGTTAAACCTAATTCTATGTCAGATGTAGGATTATAAGCCAAAGCTAAATTATAACCATAATCTATTGAATCTCCTTCCATATATCGAGAACCTATAGGAGAAGTACTTTTTACTATTCCTTCTGAATAAATCACTCTAAAACCAACTGCCAGACCCAACTTATCATTAATTTTAAAAGCTGCTGTCGGATTTACTTCAATAGTTGTTAATGTAAATTCTTCTGCTTTATATACAGCAGGAGCATCTTTCCAACGCTTAGAAAGCCCACCAGGAGCAACAATACTTACACCAACTCTAGCACCATTATCCCCAAGGGCCCCAGAAACATAATGAAGAGTCGGAATTACAAAATCTTCACTTTCAGATTGAATTTCATTGCCTGCTACTGGTTTCCATTTAACCTTATCAAGCCCAATATAAGTTATATCAGCCTCAATATGATTTTCATCAGACATAAAGACCATTTTTGCAGGATTGTAGTATGCTGCATCTGCATTGTTTTGATTGTGCGCAACATTTGCAGCACCCAGTGCTACCGCATTTGTTGACGTCTCTGGAATCTTATACCCACCTGCCATTAAAATTGAACTTGCCACCAGAGACAACAGTGCTACTTTTTTCATTTTCATCTCTCCCAAAAAAATTAGTGCAACCATATTACACTATTTATTCTCAAAAGAGTATAAAAGCTGAATCTCTTCTGCCCAGATGCTCTCATCAATCGTCTCAAGTATCAAAGGAATATCATCCATTCTCTCATCATTCATTATAAATCTAAAAGCATCCAAACCAATCTCTCCTTTTCCTAAAGAGTGATGTCTATCCACGTGAGAACCAAGTGGCGGTTTTGAGTCGTTGATGTGCATTCCCATCAAGTATTGAAAGCCTATGATCCTATCAAACTCACTCCATGTTTTATCGTACGCTTCACGTGTTCTGATATCATAACCCGCTGTAAACATATGACAAGTATCGATACAGACACCTACACGATTTTTATCTTCTACTTTGTCAATAATATGTGCAATATGCTCAAACTTCCAGCCAAGGTTACTCCCCTGCCCTGCCGTATTTTCTATAACTGCAGCTACTCCGCTTGTTTTATCAAGTGCGATATTGATGGATTCTGCGATTACATCCAAACATTTATCTTCTATTGGCTGCATTACTTCAGGATTCTCTTTATCTTTTTTACTTACTTTGACCAAATGACTTCCTGGATGAAAGTTAAGCCTGTCCAGTCCAAGTTGCGCACAACGCTCCAATTCATCGATGAATGCTGCACGAGATTTTTCCAGTTTTTCACTCTCAGGATGCCCTAGATTGATAAGATAAGAATCATGTGGCAATATATGCTTTGGCTCTATACCGCTCTTTACCAAATTCTCTTGAAACTTCTCTATCGTTTCGCTCTCTAATGGCTTTGCAACCCACTGTCTTTGGTTCTTTGTAAAGAGAGCAAAAGCCTTTGCCCCTATCTCCATCGCATTTAACGGTGCATTGTAAACACCTCCACTTGCACTTACATGTGCGCCAACAAATTTACTGCTCATCGACTTATATCCTTAATTTTAAATAGTATATGATTTTTTCTATCTTTAAAATAGACCTCTTTTGCTTTTACAACATACTTAATATCTACATCCTGTGTGAGAATACGCTGTGTAAATCCAAAAGAACTCTTTGTCAGATTTACTCCATCAAAGATTCTATGCCCCAAAAGTATATTTTGCAGTAAATTTGGAGGATATGCACTATTGAGGTACTCACTGTTAAACCCCTCTTTAGATATACATCCTTCATCACTCACGCAAATCAGATGATTGATATTGATTCGTTTAAAAACATGTCCAGCAACAAAAAGCTCTAACTCGAGAGCTTTGTCACTATGTCGTAAATAACCTATATCTGAAAATTTTAATTTTGGAGTTTTAATCGTTACGATTTTACTCTCTGTATGCTCATAGTTTTTAATACTACATGCACTAAAAAGAAAAATGAAAGAGAGTAAAAAGTATTTCATTAGTCTATTGGAAGGAATTTTCCACATTTTTTCTCAGCAGTACCACCAAACTCTTTGATTTCAACTGCTGTTCCGTTTTTTGCAATAAGCTGACGTTTACATTCATCTTTTGCAATACATTCTCTATTTTGACATCCAATATTTTCTGCAACTTGTGCCATTTGCTCTGTCCTTATTCAAATATAATAATTTTTCGCAATTATATCGCTTTTATTTTATAGAAAAATAAAGATTTTTTAAGATTTAACAGCTATAATTTCACTCTTCACATTCCGGATTAGCTCAGCGGTAGAGTAGGTGACTGTTAATCACTTGGTCACTGGTTCGAATCCAGTATCCGGAGCCACTTCAAACTCCCCAAAATAAGAACTTTAGAGCAACTCATAGAACTACTTTAAGCTTAGGAAATATAATCTAAGTCCGTGACAAGTCCGTCTGATAAAAATAATATTGATAAGAATTGATAGAATAGTGAAGAGATATAGAGGTAATAAAGCTCTATATCTTTAAGTTGAAAAGTTGATTTCAATACTTTTCACAACCACCCTTTCAAGTATAATGCAGACTCTAAGTCCATTCCTGATATCTCTTTTATCTCAGCTCCCGAGTTTACATCACTATGCCTTGTTAAACTATTGCTCCATACTTTCATTTTAGTATCTTTTCCATTGACATAGATTCTATGGTCATTATGGATGTTGACTCTATTGCCTCGTATATTAAAACTTTTCACGACTTATCCTTTATTTGATTTTTTCTTAAAATTGCAATGCTTAAATCATCTGATGATTTGATTGCAAATACATTTTTTAAATTCTCATCCAATGCAGATGACACCTCTTCTTCACTGCCATAGTCTAGCCATTGAATGATCTCTTTTGTGATTGGTACGAGTGTTTTTGTTTTATAGTTATATAGAGACTCTTCGACTCCATCACTCATCAAGATTAAACCATTTAAGTTTTTCATATCCCCTCTGTAAATACGAACTTTTCTTGCATCAAGCGTTGTAGTAAAATATGTGATATGTGAAAACTCTCCATTTTCAGGTTCTGATAGAACTGATAAGTTCTCATCTTCATCAAGCACACCAATTACACCATCTCCAATATGAACTATAATAAACTCATCATAATAGACTGTGATGAACTGCAAAGTAGATGATAAATCTTTTATTTCTACTCTCTTCATCTTAGCAATAGCTACTAATGCCAAATGAATCCTAGCTAATAAATTTTTATTAGCTATTGTTACATTTTTTTTGTAGTATTCAAATGATATCTGCATATGCATTGCCAAGAATTTGAGTATAAGATTTGATCCTATATCACTATGTTTTGCACTACCAGCACCATCTGCCAATCCAAGAAACAAGTAACCATCTTCCTGTTTGACTAAAACTGAGTCTTGGCAAGGAGTATCACTAATTTTATGTGACACTCCCTGTTCGGTAGCAAATGCAGTTACTAAATTCATCTTGTTAAAACAGTTTGAATTTTGGATCAAGTTCAACATGATTTTCTACCTCTTCCCCTGGTCCAGCTTGACTTGCTGCAGATAAAGAGTATGAAACCCACACTAAAAGCTCTTTTAAATCTTCAAATGTTGGAGATTTTAACACATTACCATTAGGATTAAAGCGTTTAAGCTCCTGCATATCTGCATCATCTCCTACTCCAATGCCAAGAAAGGTTAACTTTTTTCTTGCAACTAAATCCGCACATCTGTCTGCAGACGCTGTAATATCATCGGATGGTTTTCCATCTGTGATTAACACTAATAATGGTGCTTTATATAAAGTTCCTTTGCTCTTATATTCTTTGAGTTTTGATTGAAGTGAGTCAATTCCATAATCAATAGCTTTTCCCATATATGTAGAAGCTTCTGCTACGAAATTATTTTCGAAATAGATATCTTCAACAAATGAATAGTCATGTATCACTTTAACGTCATTGCTGAATGTCATAATAGAGAGTTCAATACTTGCTCGAGTATAATCATCAGCTTCTAATGTTTCAATAAATGTTTGTATTGCATCACCTTGTTCTTGCAGAGGTGTTCCCTCCATAGAGTAACTTACATCTGCAAGAACACTAACTGGAATTAATGTAGTATTATCTACAGTATCATCCAACTCAATTTTAAATGGTTTGTCTAGGTTCAACGTTGCTTTAGCCATAATTTTCTTTGTCCTTTTAGTTTAAATATATTTTTATTCTAACTCACACACAGTTACATTCACTTATTTACTCCTTGTTTTGGTTTGTACACGCATCAGACTTCTTCTGTGAGCTTGAAGAGCCTGAGTGAGTGTACTTAGCAATACTGGTTTTTGATATCTAAATACATCTTCAAAAAATTGACGAAGTTCTATAGATAAGTTTGACCATGCATTAATAAGTGCACTATTAGCATTAGATTTATGGGGTTCTTTAACATTAAATGCAAATTCATGTCTTTGAATGAGATCCTCCTCTGTACCTCCTTGTTTTGTGGTATATGGGTTGCCTCCTGAAGTTAAGTTTTGAAATATCATCATGCTTAAAGCATAGAGATCATCAGCTCTGTTTTTTAAATACTCTTTATGTGATTTTTTAATATGAATTGGACGGGTGTACATCATAATTCCTACCGTTGAGGGTTGTCTATCAACTTGATAACTATCTATATCAATAAAATAAATTTTCTTAGGGGATTTCACTAATACATTGCGAGGATTAAAATCAGCAACGATAATTCTTGCGTCATGTAGTTTTTGTAAAGTACTAGCAATGCTAAGTGAGAGATCAAGTAAATCAATATATGTCCAATTCGGACAATATTTTTCTCTATTTTTTTTACTATGTAAGATACCAAGTTCTTTGACTCCAAAGACTTGAGGCATGGTGTAGCCTATAAATTTTTTATTTTTATCATAGAGAATTTTTTCTGGAAAAACAACAGAAGCTATTTTTCTCATAGATAAAAACTTTTGTAACTTTTTGAGTTTTTCATTGGTGGCTTTATCTGGATGAAATATTTTTGCCAGTAGCTGTTTGGTTATAATATGAACAGTTCCTTCTCCTCCAAACCCTATCTGTTTTTGCAAAGTATACACATCTCCTTTATCTGTATATACTTTTTTACCATTGTTGTTTATTTTAATCTCTGCGGCTTTTGGAAGCATGAGATTCTTTGTTTTAGGCTCTTCTTTTTGTACCTGTACTTTCATTGTTTCTTTTGGCTTTTGTTGTACTTCTTGTTTTGAAGATTTTTTTTGGGATGTCAATGGTGTTGTATTTTGATTGCTTTTTGATGCAAGTTTTATTTTGGAAAATGAATATTTAAGAAATTTCCATAGAAATTTTAGATCATATATAAGATCATCTCTGTTAAAAATAAGCACATTTAACCATAAAAGCTTAATAGCAACATAGGAAAAAAGATAAAAAAATGCCATGAGAGATATAGCAAAGGTCCTCATTGTTGCATCTGGTATCAAATTATCATTAATATCTGCAACATATGCAAGATAATAACTGAGATATTTCACTACATAAAAAAAGAGTAGTTTCTGCCATGAATAGCTAGATGCACTTTTAATATAGGTTATAAAAATAAGCATAAAGACAAATAACACCCAGGGATCATTTTTATTAAACAGCCAGATAATTCCAAGTAAAAAATCATTATAATCCAATAACCATTCCATCATATACTCCTCAAGTCAATGTACTTAACATAATCCACAATATGTGCTACCATGCTAGGATGAAATTTAATTTTTGTGGCTCTTTTAAATTTAGATAGCTTAAAGTAAGGTGTCAGTTTTTGTTTGAATGGCTTATTGTTTTGAATAAAAACGAGTACTTCTCCATTTTTAAGAGTTCTTACTTCAGATGCCTGCATCACATCTTGTTGAGTCACTCTGCCTTGAATAAGTGTCTGTTTTTTGCCAATCATGCTACTTATTTGTTGTGCCAGATTATTATTGGCACCACCAAAAAAGATTTTTGAGCCAATACCACCATTTAAAATAGTCTCTGCAGCAGCCTTGCCATAGAGATGCTCAACCTGATTCACTGATTGTATGGCTAAAATTTCACTTATTTTATAGGCTCTCGTGACCGTTATATATTTATCAAGGTCATTTATTTTAAAGCTACCTATTTCATCTAAGAACATGTAAACAGAGTTCTCCTGTTTTGTGGGAATTTTATTAAGTAGTGCGTTGTACATCAATGAAGATATAAAACTAGATACTAAAAAACTATACTGTGATGCTGATTGCACTGGAATTGATAAAAATAGAGCCACTTTTTTAGTTCTCATCTGTTTAAGATCATAGGATGGACTTGCCATTATTCTTTTTAATGCATCATTATTTGCAATAGATGAGAGAGCCATATTTGCTGTTGCAAGCACAGAGAGTTTCACAGTATCATCATAGGCTTTAAACTGTCTGTACTCCATTATTAAATCAGCATCACCATATTTGATAACCACATTATCCATCTCATTGTTTGTTTGACTTGAAAAACTACTTAAAAGATATTTCACATTAGCAAGGTTCATATATTGTTTATCCCCAATTGCAAGAAGTAGATTTCCAATAAGTGTCAGGAGTGCTACAGCACTCTCATTCCAAAAGCGATCCTGAGCACCACTGCTCCCATTGCTAGATGAGTATAAAAGTGAACGCATAATATGCTCAATATCTGCGGAGTTTTTTGCAAATTCAAGAGGATTAAATCCAATGCTTATATCAAGATTATTAGGATCAAGAACAACTACTTCATACCCTTTTCTTTGAAGATAGCCTCCTGTTATGCTACATATCTCCCCTTTAGGATCTAAAATAAACATACTGTTTTTTTTATGATTTGCCTTATCTAAAATCATAGGGATAATCATAGATGTAGTTTTACCTAAACCTGTGGTTGCATGAATTAAAAGATTTTGAAAAGAGTGTTCTTCGCTTAATCTTAACCCTTTTTTTGCATCTATTAACAGACCTTTGTTGTATCTGCTTATTAGTTTTTTTCTGTCACGACTCCCAAGAAACCCTTGTAGATGAAAGATACCATAGATAGAACCTAGTATGTATTTGAATGGGTAAAATACACCCTTCAATATACTGAGGATAATAAGTTGTTCACTCTGTTGTGATAGTCCCAAAAATCTTTTGAAAAAGTTAATGATAATTACATACATTACGATTGTAAATAGCAATAGTGCAAATAGCTGCTCCATAATATTCCTCCTCTACCCAAATTTTAAGAATGAAAAAAAGTTTAGAAACAGGTCATCTGATGTAGAGGGTTTCTCTTGCTTTTTTGATTTTCTTTGAGAGATCTTTTTATTTAAGTTTTTCAATCTCTGTACCTCTTGTTGTTTTCGTGCTAATTGCTGCTTTAATTTATCATCTACCACGACCTTTGCCTCCTTTTTTGAGTTGTTGCTCCAGATGTGGAGTCTTTTTAATCTGTTTAGGTTTTTCAACAATTTGTTGTTTTTTCTGAGTGATATTAAGCTTCTTCTCATAGCTTAGATATTTTGCTCTCAAACCTTTTTCAAGAGTCTCTAATCTGTAGTTTTTCTTTTTGGATAGATCTCTCAGTCCAATTGTTTTTGCTCCTCTTTTATAAATAATGAGATTTTTAGATTTTAAAAAATCATGGAACTCTTTTTTAGTTTGCTTTGTAAGTGCATATTTAAAAGTAGCTGTAAGCTTTTGCTTCTGTGTAATTGCACCACGCAGATATTTCATTTTTCCTTCTGCCAGTTTTATTCGTCGTTCCAGCTTTTTGCTGTAATGATTCGTTTGGGTTAAATGTGGAAACTTCTCGTTTCGTATTCGCTCTAGTTCCTGTTGTGAATGCAAAAATGCTTTATTTGAGACTCTGTGTCTGTGAGTGCCAAATAAAGTATTACTTGAAAAAAGGCAGTGTGCATGTGTCTGATTGGCATCAGTATGAATAGCAATTACTGCCAAATGATTATCTAAGCCTCTTAATCTGATATGTTCATCTACCAAAATTTTAAGTGCCTGCACTTCTTCCTCTTTAGAAACATTATTTGATGGAGGAAGACTGAGTATCTCTGAAAATGCAAGGTTTTTACCTCTTGCTCCATTTAGATATTTTGCATTTTCAATGAACTCATTATTAAGTCCATCGATATCATCTGCCAAAGAGAACATATTTTTTGTATATACAAGTGCATCTGGCTTGTTGATGTACTTTAGTCTACCAGTGACACCGGCTGCACTTTTAATTCCTTGATATGTATTAATCATTTGGAAGCCTTTAGATCCTCAATAAGCTTCACAAAGAGCTCATGATATTGTTTCATATACTCTAAAAGCTGTTCTAGAGGAAAAGCATTTTTACCATCAGTATCAAATTTTTGGTTGATTTGTTGTAGCAGTTGTGATAGCTTTATCTGATTAAGAGTAAAATCTTTAATGACAATTCTTTGTTCTGATGTCAGAAATGCCACATCTGCTTTATTAAAAGCTGAAAGTGCACTCTGCTTTAAGAGTGTATTGACTGTCAGATCAACTGCCTCCGCCTGCTTTTGAAGCTGAGAGTAGAATTTTTGGCTGATACTGATTGTTACTTTTATATTTGAAGATTTCTTCATGATTGTAAACCATTTAAAAATTAATATATATCGATAGAGACAGTTTTAATTTTTCTATCTGACATATATTTAGCAATATCAGTTATACTGTAATATACATTGGACCTATTCTCTTGCAAATATGGAATACCACAACCATTTTTACGATCCCTGTCCAAAGAACTAATAGAACGACCTATAGCACGGCTACATTCAGACTTAGACAATAGGACACATCCAAACTTTTTATATAGTAGTTCAACTATTACTTTTTCCTCATCTAACATAACATCTCCCTTTAATTTATTAAATTAACCTAAAATGAGTCAATTCATATAGTGTTAATTTATAGTATATTTTCTTTTTTGAAGCTTAAGTGAGTCAATTTGATTAAATTTAAGTTTTTATTCATATGGAATTGAGTAAAATTGTACATATGGAGGTTACTTGTGTACACAATTATTAATGACATTGAAAAAAGTTTTATCGTTAGTTCTGATGCTAACAAAGTAGCTCAAGATAGACGCAAAGTTAAAACTTATCGCTTTACCGTGGAAGCTGGAAAGGTAAAAAAAGAGAGTTTTCTGTATTTAAATAGTCTATTCAATGATATAGATGAGGATACATTAAACAAGATCTGTAATAATTTAAACGAAAAAACAGAAGCATATCAAGATAATTTCGTTTCTATATCTATTTTAGCAACTGCTAATCATACATTTAAATTTAAAATTGAAGATATTTTTTCTAAAACTGATAAACAAACTAAGAGGGTTGCTATATCTTTATCTAATGAAGAATATAATGAATTAATTAATATTCATGCAGGTACCAACAATAAAACCATTAGTCATACTCTAAAAGAGATATACTTACACGGGCTAAAACAAAAGGATACAGTTTCATCAGAAATTCCTACTCATAAAGCATCAAAAAAACGTAGATATAGACGACGGGAAGAAGAGTCTTGGAAAAAAGAACCTATATCAACAAAAACTGCTATGTCGTATAAAGATCTAGCAGGACTTAGTCTTGAAGAATTGCAAAGTAAATTATCAGAACCAGTGAAAAAACAACCTCAAGAGCAGCTAAAAGTATTTGTAGAAAAAAAAGTGGAAGAGAATATCGTTCCAATTGTAGAAATAAAAAAACCTATTAATGACAAAAAAAACGTAGAAGATAAAGCTATCCAAACTGAATAATTTTATATAAGGGTTCTTAGGGACAGAGTCCCTGAGCAAGTTGCGCTAGGTATACAATAGTCGACTTTAGGAGAATATTGTAACTCTGTGCAAACTTGCCTCTCTCTTTTTCCTACTTCTCCTGTTTTGCAATCAACAACGCATAATTTTTGATTTAGTCAACCTCTAGTAGCCAGTTGTTTCTACGAACATAAATTTAAGTATAAAAAATGAAAGGCTTAACTGCCTTCCATTTCTAGTTCGTTGTAGATATTATATGCAACATGTTCATATGCTAACCATGCATAATAATTTTTTAGATCCATGTCAATTGATTCAGATGATAAAATTCACTCTTCTTGAAGTTCTAACCTAATATCTTCGATTTCATCATAATATGTATTATAGAACTTATGTGTATTATTGTAGTATATCATTGATGAAACAGTACCTCACTGACATCCATATTGTAGTAAATCTTCAAAAAATTGTTGTGGATCATCATATCCATAATCTAGAGCATCTTCTATTACAGCAGCTGTAATAGTTCCTTGATTTTCATCAAGCATTTTTTGTAACTTTTTTCTCATAGTATAAAAGTAAAAATATAAAATATAGGTAGTTATATTTAAACAGTGCAAAAAATACAACATCCTACACCTCCCACGAGGGGATGTTGTATTTTTTACTTTTAAATGTTTGATATTTTTTATTTTGCTTTTATATCTATAAAGTTATAAAAAATCTTGTGTAAATCAAGAAGTATGGAAGATCATGTAATAGATGAGGCTTGATTAGGGATGATAAGTTGTAACTTATAGTGATTATGATGATGGATGTTTATATCTGATTATAGTTATTTATATTATAATTAAGTATAAACAAGATAATTTAATATACTCTATTATATACTAGTGCTAAGAATTATAAATAAAGGTAAAAAAATGCAGATAATTATTTTTAACCAAAAAGGCGGGGTTGGTAAATCTATGCTTGCCACTCAGATAGCACTGTACTTTGATGCAACTATTCTAGAACTGGATCCCTATGGTGTTTTATCTCAAACTCTTAGTGATGATATGGTGTATAAAGTTGGATTAAAAGATGAATTGCCAGAGGTAGTTCAAGGTGATGTAATTTATGATTTTGGAGGCTTTGACGATAAGAGAGTAGATATTGCAGCTAAGGGTGCAGATCTAATTATTATCCCTTTTAATCCAACTATCAACTCTTTGGGAACGACACTTGAGAGTTATGAAAGAGTGAAAAATCTTGGTCTTCCTGTATTATTTGTTATAAATGCTGTTATAAAAGAGCAAGATGCACTTGATGCAATAGAGTACCTAAAAGAAACCCTGCAAAGTAATGATTTGGAGTTCTTTATCATTCCTCATACAAGAGCTCTGCAAACTTCTGAAAATGAAGGTCTTTCTATCCTTTCTTTAGCTGCATCATCAGGACTTAAAAGACACACATACAGAAAAATAAGTGCCAAGATGCAAGATCTTATGAACCTCATAAAAAGTTATATTTAACTATGGTTAAATATAATATAAATAACTACAAGGAAATATTATGGCAAAAGCAAAATTCAATAAACTAAATAGTGACAATGAAGTAAAAATCACCCATGCAGATTTACAAAAAAAGAAGCCTGGACGCCCTGTAGGCTCAAAGGTTAAAAAAGAGCAAGCTAATGTTTCGCTCTCAGTTGCTCTGACCCCCACTCAAAAAAAGCAACTTATAGAGTATGCTGATAGAGATGACAGGACAGCAGGCTATGTTATAAAAAAGCTTCTCATAGAAAAAGGGATTATTGAGCCAAACAAATAAAATATCTTTTTTATTTGACAAAACAAAATTTTTATTTATAATGAAGTCACTTTATCTCTTAACCATACAAATATGAATAAAGTAACCCTACAAAAATCAACACCATTAAAAAGCCCAATAGGCTGGGTTGGTGGTAAAAGCAAGTTAAAAAAAGAGATCATCTCTCTTTTTCCCGAGCATAAGCACTATGTGGAAGTGTTTGGATGAGGACTGAGTGTCTTTTTTGCGAAAGAGCCTTCAAAGCTAGAAACAGTCAATGATATTAATAACGATCTTATTAATCTTTGGCAGGTAATAAAAAATTATCCACAAAGTTTATCGCACTATCTCAACCTCTTATTTATCAGCCGTGTAATTTTTAACAATATCAGGTTAAAAAACTATACACCAAGAAATCATATTGAAAAAGCAGCATATTTTTACTATTTGGTTTCACAAAGCTTCTGAAGCAGAGGAAATAATTTTGCAATGAGTTCCAAATCTTGAAGGAAACCTAAAAACCTATGGAAAAGTTTTACAAGATGGAGTGATAGGTTTAAATTTGTCACTATTGAAAATATGAGTTTTGAAGATATCTTAAAAAAGTATGATAAAAAAGATACTTTTTTCTACCTTGATCCACCATATTATGAATATGAGAACTACTATGCATGAGGTTTTAAAAAAGCACAGCATACACTTTTAAGAGACAATCTAAAGAGTATAGAGTGAAAGTTTTTACTCTCTTATAATGATTGTTCCGAGATTAGAGAGCTTTATAAGGATTTTAAAATTATCTCTTCAAAGGAGATTGCCTATACACTTTGAGGATCATCTAAAAGCAGAAGAAAAATAGTAAGTGAACTCTATATCACTAACTACTAGCAAAAGAGGATTTTTCCTCTTTTTTTTCAAACCAAGAAAAAAACATGGCTTTTATTAAAACTCCGTCAATTCCCTCTTTCTCATAAATAGTTTGAAGTATGTCACTCTGTATTTTTTCCTCTTCAAATTGTTTGATTATTTTTTCTTGTCAGGCTTTGTCGAGAGAGTAAAAATGTTTAGTAGCTTTTGTTTGAGCTTTAGGTAGAGGATGATTGTCTGCATTATGTAGTAAATCCCCGCTAATTGTACCTTGAGAATCTTCCAGTCTGTTTTTGTGAGTGCATTTTTCTCGTGCATCTCCTTTAGAATTGGATAGTACGGGGAGTTTTTGTTTATCTTTGAGAGTGGGATAAAAGTCATTTTTTAATACTGTTAGAGTATAAGCAGGTATATTTTTTATAAGTTTTTGGTGGATTTTATGCTTTATGATTTGGAGTGACTCCTCTATGTATGGCACTGGATAGGTAGTGATAACTTTTTTTGCTTGTCTGAGTGTGAGTCCAAACTCACTTACAAGCTTTTTTTGTAAGTCTAAGTTTTTAAACACTTTCATCTCCTCTTGAGCTTTTTTTCATCTTTGTAACTCTTTGAAGTGAAACTTTAAAGCAGTTACTTTTTTGTTCTCTTTAGTGTAGGAGACTTTTACATCATATCATCCAATGGTGCTAAGCTCCTCTATAGCAGGTTTTATAACCCTTGCAGAGAATCTTTTAAACTCTTTATATTTCTCTTTTTCTACTCCCATAAGTTTTTTAAAATCATCAAGTGCGATGATGGGAGTCTGTCCGATACTTTGATAATCGACAAATATCTCATAGAGGCACAGGGAGTATTTGGAGGAGAAGAGCTTCATAGTAGAGAGTTTTATTTTTGCATAGATATTTGGCTCATGGAGTCTTTTTCTTAGCACTGGCGAGAAAGAGTAAGTGCATCTTCACTCGCCAAACTCTACAGATGATAGCAGTGTTGTTGCACTCCAAGCCTCTTTATCTTTTGAGAGTATATTAAACTCCACTACACTTGCCATCAGCCCTTTAAGGGCTTCTTTTAAATAGGAGAGGTTTTTAGAGTTAAACCCTACAATAAGTTTGAGATAGTGCAACTCTATGGTAAAACTCTCTTTTTCTTTCAACTCTACATATGCAAATGCGATGAGAAAATTAAAAAGTTTTCTCTGTAGAAGTGAGATTTTATTGGATATGGCAACTACAGCAGAGTTTTTTATGAGTTTATCGTTTAGTGTTTTTGTCATAATATTTTTTAGTATATAGAACACTCCAATATTTTAAATTAGTCCATCTGCTAAAAAGGAGCTCTTGAGAAAATGTATGTAAAGCTTTTATACTATAGATAATTATTTTTTTATAAATAAAGGCTTTAGGAGTGTTCTGCTATCAAGTATAATGAAAAGACTACAGATTGCAAATATTTTGGCTTGACACTTATTATGAAAATATTGTGTAGTAGTAAAACTCAAAATTTCATAATTCCCCATAAAGAGATACTTTTGCACCCATAAAAGTGGTCTTATCTCTAAAAAACTACCCACAAATGGGTACTTTAACTTTTTTTAACCCCTTTGTTATGCCAACACTCGTCATCCTAAAATATATTGAATTAAAATATTTATTAAATCGATAGTGATTTTTTTAAAAAATAGCTAACAAAAAATAGAGTGGTTAAATATTTGCAATATCTCAAAAGATATGATGTAATAAGACTACAAGCTAAAAAAGCTTTTTATAACTTAAGATTACATTTATGAGCCTATTTGAAAATCTACTACAAATCTACACTAAGAAAAAAGAGCATCTTATAAAAGCTGTATTTATTCCAAATGCTGCTGTGTGAAATAGATGAGCCTATTATCTCTACTATTATGACTTTTTAAAAAACAGTTTTTATATCAATGATCTTGATTGTATCTGACAAGAGTGAAGAGCAAGTGCTATCAATATTATTGAGCAGATAGCTTCTCTTGCTTATAAACAAGAGAGAGAAATTTTTGAATCAATCGTAGAGCTTTTTCCAAAAAATAGAGTTCCAAAAATATATTTTTTTTACCGTCAAAAGAGCACAAATCTTATCATTATGGATAATGTAACACTCACTCCTATTAAAAATGACAAGTGAGAGATAACAGGATTCAAGTCTCCCTCTTGGGATAAACACACTACTCAAAAGTATAAAGAAGATGACATCTCACTCTCTAAAA
This sequence comes from Sulfurimonas sp. NWX79, assembly GCF_039667035.1. Taxonomy (NCBI): domain Bacteria; kingdom Pseudomonadati; phylum Campylobacterota; class Epsilonproteobacteria; order Campylobacterales; family Sulfurimonadaceae; genus Sulfurimonas; species Sulfurimonas sp. NWX79. The sequence goes on along the minus strand of NZ_JALCZL010000004.1, from coordinate 19,847 downwards.
TATAGCACTGTGCTATATAGTTGAATAAAATCTCTTTAAAAGTGTCGCCAACACCTCCCAGAACATTTTTAATATAAATTACACCCATAATTACAACTAAAATGATAAATTTTATAAAAAAGACAGTCTATAAACTACGAACCAACCTCTCTTTTTATCTCTTTAGTAAAAAGATATATCCAAGTGAGTTTAAAAAGCATTGTCTCATTACAGGGATGACTGGAAGTTGAAAAAGTGAGTTACTCAAATACCTCATAAATTTTCAAATAGCCAATAATAAAAGCTCAGTCATAGTAATAGACCCTCACTGAGATGTAGCCAAAGAGATAATCTCAAACAAATATCTTGATAAAACAAGAGTGGTCTACTTCACCCCAAAACTTTTAAAACAGGGAGTATTTGCACTTAATCCATTTGCAGTAAAACTAAATGATAATGAGATAGACATCTACTCAAACGAACTAGCCCTTGTATTTGAAGAGATGATAAAAAGCTCCTCTTCACTGACACTCAATATGAAATCACTTTTAGTACCTTGTATAGCAGTTCTTTTAAAAAGAGATAACAGCTCACTCAGAGATCTGCAAAGATTTATGCTTGAAAATAACGAAGACCTGGTGCTACTTGGAACCAAGTCAAAAAATCCTGCAGTTGCACAGTTTTTTAAAGATAATTTCAATTCGCCAATTTACTCAATCACAAAGCAATCCATTGCAGTAAAAATACAATCACTTTTAAACTCACATATTTTTACAAACATAACAAGTGTCAATGAAACTATAAACCTAAAAGGACTCATAAGCCAAAAAAAGATAATAGTCTTTAATCTCTCAAAGTGAATGCTCTGAAGTGATGTATCTCAGGCATTAGGGAGGTTTATAGTGGCACTGGTGCAGTCTATCGCAATACATAGAGCCAATATACCAATAGAGTACAGAATGCCTGTAAACCTCTTTATAGATGAATTTCAAAACTACACCACTAAGTCTGTAAAAGCAATACTTGAAGAGAGTAGAAAATACTCACTTCATATTACACTAGCTTCACAAATGCTATGAAAAAATATAAACCCAATGCTCAAAGAGTCAATTACAAGTAACACAAATGTAAAAATCATAGGTGCAAACTCTTACTCACAGATAAACTACTTCGCTAAAGAGACAGGCATAGAAAAACAAGCCTTACAAAAACTCACTGTATGAAATTTTTACATCAGTTCAAACTTTGTAAAACCATTCAAATACCAAGTGCCTAAGCTATTTCTATGAGATAAAAACAAGATGGAGAGTGCTATGTATAAAAAATTTGAACAAGAACAGGTTGAGAGGTATTACACCCAAAAGCCTGTCAAAAAAGAGGAAGCTAAACCACTCTATGCAGTGGAGTAAAACTTAAGATATGGTATAATTACAGTATAAGTTTAAAGGGATTTGCAATGACTATGATGCTAAATGTGGATGAGAAATATGTCTCAAAAGTAGAAAACTTTATAGCATCTCTTCCAGAAGGTGCAGTTGAGTTAAAAAACTCACTTGATGATGAGATAGCCAAACGGGTTGCAGAGTATAGAAGCTCTAAGATGCAAACAACTCCGTTAATGGATGGATTACAGAGCATTAGAGAAAAGTTGGTATCTCAACTTTGACTATAGAGAAATCACCAAGATTTAAAGATGAACTTGAGGTAATTGTTGATTTTATAGCAAAAGACAGTGTCAATCGTGCCTTGGCATTTTATGACGAACTGCTTGTGAAAATCAACCAAATTCCAGATAAACCCTATATTCACAGAAAAAGATTCAAGCTGAATGATGAGAATGTAAGGGAGCTTGTATTTATAGGCTATACCATACCTTACGAGATAGACAAAACAAACAACAAAATCATCATCCTTGGTATCTTTAACCAAAACCTTTGGCTCTAAAGACTATTTTTTAACCAAAAATTTATGCTAAAAGAGAGATCCATAAAAATACTCGAAGCTCTGAGTATCTTTAAATTTTTAAACAGTTCTCAACTTATAAAGCTTTGAGTTGCCAAACACAAACCAAATCTCATCCCTACATACAAAGAGTTGCTTCTTTTAAATATGATATGAAAGCTCACTTTTGGAGTTGATCCAAAGTTGTGAAAACTGCAAAACTACTACCATCTCAAACCAAAATGAAAAAACTTCCTTACAGAGCATCTGCACTATAAAAAGAAAAATATAAAAATGCCAAAAAACAGCAGTAGTATGTTTTTTCGAGACTATTACCACCGTACACATGCAATAGATTTTCAAATTGGGCTTTATAAGCATATACTGAGTAGATGATGAGAGGTGCTTTTATATGACACCTATTATGATCACACCTGAAGTACCAAAAAAGAAAAACCCCTCAAAGCAAAAACCAAACTGATATTTGCAGACGGCTCGTTTTTTATCCCTGATGCCATTATGAAACTAAAAGTAGATGGTGAGATAAAAATTTATACATTTGAGATATATAACGGTCAAGATACCAAAAGAGTGATGCAACAGTTGCAAAAACATATAAGATCACTCCAGGAGGGGTTGCCATCTGTTACACTTAACGAAAAAAAAGGAAGTAAAGTTTTACTTCTGTTTGATTCAACTTCTTGCATGAGAGCTGTTATGGATAGAGTAAAGAGTGAGAGTGTGTTTATGAATTTTAAAAATCTTTTTTTATTCAATGACACCCAGACTCTAAAGACTCAGTTTGACAGTTGGTGCAGTTGTGAAAGCAGATATGTAAAACTGTAACTTCCGTTTTTCTACTTTGGTGTAAATTTGTTTTTGCAAAAGTGTAAGTGATAGAGTAAAGTCAACTAGTATATACTTTGTTCTACATTTTTGTACAGACTTTTGAAATTTACATAAACTATAATACACATTAGTAGACTTTTGTCAAATTTATTTTTTAAACTATTTTTATTATGAGAGTATTAAGCCTGTTTGACGGGATGAGTTGTTGAAGAGTGGCATTACAAAGAGCAAATATAAAAGTAGATGCCTACTATGCAAGTGAGATAGATAAGTATGCCATACAAATCGCACTTAAAAACTACCCAGACACCATACAACTCTGAGATATAAAAAATCTTAACAAAACAAATCTCCCAAAAGATATAGACCTGCTTATAGGATGAAGTCCATGTCAGGGTTTTAGCTTCGCAGGGAAGCAGTTGAATTTCAAAGATGAAAGAAGTAAACTTTTTTTCGAGTATGTAAGAGTACTAAAACTCACTAAACCAAAGTACTTCCTCTTTGAAAATGTAAGAATGAAAAAAGAGTACCAAGATGTTATAAGTAAATACCTGTGAGTAGAACCCATCATGATAAACAGCTCTCTTGTCTCTGCCCAAAATAGAGTAAGACTCTACTGGACAAATATCCCAAATATAACACAACCAAAAGACAAAAATATAGTTCTAGCAAATATATTAGAAGATGGTGTAACCGATAGAAGTAAATCATACTGCCTTGATGCACACTATGCTTGTGGGTGAAGTGTAAAAAACTACTTCTTAAAATCAAGAAGGCAGTTAATATTTAAAGACTTCACAATTTTAGAAAACTCAAAACTGAGTGTAAACGGACTAAAACCTGTTGCCAAAGTAGATATAGCAGGGTTTGAGAGTAGCAAAAGAGTCTATGATATCAACCATAAGTCTCCAACTCTTACAGCTAACTCATGAGGGAACCAGTGACCTAAAATACTTTTAGTGTGAGAAAACACCAAAAAAGGCTACTGTGAGATAAAACCTTGAGAGTGCTTTGATGCTACATTTTTAAACTCAAAAACAAGAAGATGAAGGGCTATGATAGAAAAGTCTAACTGTTTAACTGCAGCGAATTATGAATTTATGCACTACAGTAAAAAATGATATGTCAGAAAACTCACACCTTTGGAGTGCGAGAGGCTTCAGACACTACCCGATAACTATACAGAGGGAGTTTCTAACTCTCAGAGGTATAAGATGATTGGGAATGGGTGGACTGTGGATGTTGTGACTTGAATTTTTAAAAATTTGTATAAACAAAATTTAGATATAATCTGAAATATTACAAAAAGGTTCTTAGCGTGGAAAAAATAATAGCAACAGAGATCCAACCAGAAGGTATTGATAGTACTATACTTGATTATTTGGAAAAAAATTCAACTGAACTAAGATTAGAAAATGCAATTATCTACTATGGTTTTCCTATATTTAAAGATTATGATGATGTCTCAATTAAAGCCAGATTGGTTATTCTATCACCTTATCATGGATTAATTTTGCTTTACCCATCTAGCGAAGATAAAATTATTGAAGATGATGAAAGTCTTGAACAATTATATAGTTTTATAGAAACCTCTTTAAAACGAAGTAAAATCATAAGAATAAATAAAAGAAATTTAGCAATACCACTAGATAGCTTTTTATACTTATCTACAACAAACAAATATGATGAGTTGGAAAACAATATATTGACATCTCTTTCAGCAATATCTGAAACACTAAAAGAAATTGAGTTAGATAAGAAACTTGAAGATAATATTTTAAATGAATCCAGGTCTATTATTGAAGGTTCAAAAGCTTTATCTAAAACTACTAAAAGAGAAAAAGTTTCGGAGGATCCAACAAGCAAATCAAATATTTTAATTGAGTTAGAAAAGGAAATATCTAATTTCGATGAAGAACAAAGAAAAATAGCTATTAGCTTAATTAATGGACCACAAAGAATTCGTGGTTTAGCAGGCTCAGGTAAAACAATAGTTTTAGCAATGAAAGTAGCTAATATTCATTTGCAATATCCTAATAAAAAAATATTATTTACTTTTTATACGAAAAGTCTTTATAATTTAATTAAAGAATTAATAACTAAATTTTATTGGCACTATGCTGGTACAGAACCAAATTGGGATTTAATTGATATTCTTCATTCTTGGGGAGGAAGAAGTATTGATGGTGTTGCATATAATGCATGTATTGATAATTCACTAGAGATACTTTCCTTTAAAGAGGCTAAAAAAATAAGTTCTGATGATGTGTTTCAAGTGGTTTGTAATGATATTATTCAGCATGATATTCAAAGTAAATATGATTATATTTTAATAGATGAAGCTCAAGATTTACCAAATGAGTTTTTTAAACTTTGTTATCAATTAGCACATGGGGAAAATGGAAATGGAAAAAATATAGTATGGGCGTATGATGAACTACAATCTATATTTAATGTTTATCAAAGAACACCACAAGAGTTATTTGGAAATGATAGTAATGGAGAGCCATGTATTGATTTAAGTCTATTCCAACGAGACTTGCATGCAACACAAAAAAATGATTTAGTTCTTTATAAGTGTTATCGAAATCCATTAGAGGTTTTAATTACTGCACATGCACTAGGTTTTGGTTTGTATTCTCCGCAACATGTTCAAAAGCTTGAAGATGCCAATCATTGGAGAGATGTAGGTTATACGGTAGAAGGCAATCAGTCCTTTGATATTGGGGATACTGTTACCGTAAGAAGAGATAAAGAGAATAGTCCACTTTCAATTTACAATTATCAAAAGAAAGAAGATATTATTCAATGTTATCAAGCAGAAGATTTAAGAGAAGAATGCCATTGGATAGCAGATAAAATAGAGGAAGCTATTAAAGATGGACTAAAACCCCAGGATTTACTTGTTATTGTTTTAGATGATCGTTATGTTAAAGCATATTTTTCTAAATTATCTTTATATTTATCAGAAAAAGGTATTCGTTCAAATAATCTTCAAGCATCTACACTTGCCGCACCCCCTTTTAGTATAAAAGATATGGTTACATTATCTACTGTACATAAAGCTAAAGGGAATGAAGCCGCTATGGTCTTTGCTGCAGGACTTGATGCTCTATATTCACAACGAAATACAATAAGAGGTAGAAACAAATTATTTACAGCATTTACCAGAACTAAAGCATGGCTTAGAGTTAGTGGAGCAGGTGAAAATATTAATGTATTCTTTGATGAAATCAAACAAAGTTTAGATAACTCTCCAAATTTAAGATTTACAATTCAAGAGATAAGAACAATACAAAGAGATTTGGATACTAATCCACAAGAGATGAAAGAGTTTCAACAGATGATTTTAGATTTAAAAAAGAAAGGATATTCAAAAGAGCAATTAAAAATGTTATTTGAAAAGGATGATATTGAATCGTGAATTTAATAAAAATATTACTCAGTGTATACAATTTTTAGATCAATATAATTTATTATTTCAGGCTGGATGCATAACTTCTTTATCTGCATCAAGCGAATTTAAAAAAAATGCAAGAAAGTCAACATCATATAAAAGATTGTATGATATTGGGACAAAATATCAGGACTTTAATTTCATGTTAATAGATAAGTCTTTTTTTCAATTTTCAAGAACTAAAATTATAAACAAAAAAACAGGAGAAGAAAATTTTGACTTGCGTTTTACTTACTATCCAAATCCCTATAAATTTGTTGAATACCAAGAAAATAAAATAGAAATTGAACATATGTACGAAAATAATGAAATTACATTAGAAGAATATCAACAGTTTTTATCTGAAGAATTTTTTACAAGTGATATTCCATTAATACGATATGATTTATCAAAAAATCAATATTGTGAAAACTATCATCCTACAGCACATTTTCACATTGGATTTCATGCTGAAAATAGATGGCCAGTCAAACGTGAATTAACACCTATGTCATTCATGCTCAAAATATTGATGCATTATTATATTAAATGGTGGAAAGATTTAGGTGATTGTGGTAAAAATGAAAATTTATTAACAAAAATATACACAGAAGAACTTAAAAAATGCTTACTACTTGATAATGAACATTTTTCTAATATTGAAGAAAAAAGACTTTACTTTTCATAGGAGATCATCAATACTTCTATGTTTTTTTTATGATAAGATGTTATCAAGTTACAAATATATTTGAGGAAACTGTATATGACACCACCGGATTTTGGATTAAGTATAATAGCAAGTTGGATTGCTAATAAAATTGACAAAAGTTTAAAGAAATCAGATCAAGAATATGTGACTGTTACACAAAATACCTCTCCAAATATAAATCCTCCTATTGTAGAAATAGAAACTGAATCCATGTTATTAGCACAGCGGTTTCAGCAAATAATTATTCTAATGAATGAAAATCGTTCCGAATACAACAAGTTTACTATTGCCAATTTATCAGAAATTTTAAACTTAGAAAAAAGAAGTATCTTAGATAATATTGTCACAGGACGTATTGAACCTACATTTGACTTCATCAAGCAATTTTGTCACACTTTTCGTATTAATTACCATTGGCTTAATGAGGGCAAAGGTCATCCATTTGAGGTTTCATATTTATACTATAGTCCAATGAATTATTTAAATGATATTATAAAACTCAATCCAGAAAGAATATATTTTATTCAAAATCAATCAGATATCGCTGAAACATTTATTATGCTAGGATTTTCTGATTGGTATTATATGGTTTGTACAAAAATTTGGCATATTAGCAATCATGTAGGAGCTGGAGGGAGAAGTCAAATATATGATTTATATAGACTTGTAAAAGAACTTAAGTCAAATATGTTTTATCTTAAATGTTATGGATTAAAACTTGAAAGTAAAGAATTTTTTGCTATATTTTATGGAAAAAAATTTCCAGGTAGTTGCCTAATAGGTGACATGGGGGTTCAAGGAAATCATCCTTGGTGGGATGATTTTACCGATATTTACCATACATTTCCAATCGCTGATGATTATTTAAGGATACATGGGAAAAGTTTTATTGATGCACAAGAAATTATAAAACAAGAACTAAATCGTAAAGAAAATTCCAATTTAGCTCTACATAATAAAGATTAATCAACTTTAGAAAGATTCTTATTTTGCATTTGATACTACTAGATTTTATTTATGAAATAAACTTCATAAATAATAAATATAAATTTCACAATACTTAACTATAATCCTAAGTAATTAAAAGTACATAAGGCATTATCGATGTTTAAAAATAAATACAAAGAAAAGTATTACCAACTTTTATCTGAACATGAAAAGTTACAGGAAGATTATGATGATCTTGCAAAAGAATTGCAAGAGTTCAAAGTGCAAGATACTGATTCCTCTTGTATGCACTCTGCATTTGACACACTCGCACAATTACAAAACAATAATTTAAAAAACAACATTAGTGATATACAAAAAAATATGGCAGATGCTATTGATGCTTCTAAAAACAGTTTAGAAAAAACTACAGAACTCTCAAGCAGTATAAAAATGGACATAGAGAGAATTAATGAAATTGTAGAAAAATTATCGGGTTTAACAGTTTTAGCGGATGAGTCTATTACAAATATTGAAAGCTTATCTTCCAAAACAGAAGATATCTCACTAATACTGCAACTTATTAAAGATATTTCAGATCAAACCAATTTGCTTGCTTTAAATGCTGCCATTGAAGCAGCTCGGGCGGGTGAACATGGTCGAGGCTTTGCTGTTGTTGCTGATGAAGTGCGAAAACTAGCAGATAAAACTGATAAAGCTGTAGGAGAGATAGGACTTTCATTGCAATCTATGAAACAGGATGTCAGTAGTGTCTCAGAACAATCTGTAGAGATGCAAAGCTTAATTCAAAATTCCAATGAATCTATGAATCGATTAAGTAGATACTTACAACAAGACTTTTTACAACTTCTTGAAACTTTTGATACAATGTATCTTTCAAATAATCATACTTTTATGTCTTTGGCAAAACTAGATCATGTGTTATGGAAAATCAATACTTACTATTCTATTTTAACTGCAAAAGAGCAGTTTTCTTTTGTGGATCATCATAATTGTAGACTTGGTAAGTGGTATGAGAAAGGTGATGGAGAAAAACAGTTTTCACAAACAAAAAGCTACAAATTTTTAGAGTCTCCTCATGCCATTGTGCATAACTCAACAAAAAAGATTTTTGAAAAAATGAAACAAAATCTTCATTTTGAACAATACCTCGAAGATTTTGAAACAATGGAGAAAAACAGTATGGATGTTTTTAAAATACTTGATAAAATATTACAGGAAAAGACCTCTAATGGGGGGGGGGTAAATAATGCTTTATTGTGATGATATCTATCATACAATTGATGAAAAAGTTGAGTACAATATATTAATTGTTGAAGATTCAGAGATGTTTAATAAAGCTATTTCTAGCGAACTCTCTAAAAACAAAAACTTTAAGAGTAAACAAGCATACACTCTCAATGATGCACAAAATCTTCTTCAAGAAGATCACTTTGACTTTATTATCTTAGATCTTAATCTTCCTGATGCTTTTGGTGAAGAACTTGTTGATACAATAAAACAAATTTCCCAAGCCAAATTAATCATCTTGACGTCTGAAGTTGATGTTCAGATTAGAGAAACACTTTTTAAAAAAGGAATTTTAGATTATCTTGTAAAAGATAAGACTTTTTCATATTCTCTAAAATCAATTGCAAAAATTATTGAAAATGTAGAAATCAATAAAAAAGATACCATTTTGGTTATAGATGACTCAAAATTTATGTGTAAACAGTTAGAATCTCTATTACATGTAAAGAACTACAATGTACTTACTGCCTTAAATGCAAAAGAGGGCTTAGAGATACTGTATAGCAATAGTATCAGTACTCTTATTTTAGATATGGAACTTCCTGACAAACATGGTTTAGAGCTTCTTCAAGAGCTAAAAGTAATGACTGAATATTGTCATCTTCCTGTTATCATCCTCTCTGCAAGCAATGACCCTGAAGTGGTTCGTTCTGCTTTAAAACTAGGAGCTTCAGACTTTATAAAAAAGCCCTTTAACATAGAAGAGTTCACATTAAAAGTTGACTTAAGTGTAACGACATATCGAAAAAGAGTGCAACTGCTTTGCTCACAACAGATGGTTTCTGAGTATAAAGAGATAGTTGACGAGAGCTCTTTAGTAACAAAAACAGATACAAAAGGGATTATTACCTATGCAAACGATGAGTTTTGCAGGGTTTCTGGGTACACCCAAGAAGAGCTTATAGGAAAACCCCACAATATAGTAAGGCATCCCGATATGTCAGCAGAAGTTTTTAAAACAATGTGGAAAACGATTCTATCAAAAAAAACATGGAAAGGTGTCATCAAAAATCGTACTAAAATGGGACATCCTTACTATATAAAAAGTACTATTAAGCCCATACTAGATATAAATGGTGATATTGTAGAATTTATATCAATTCGTACTGATATCAGTGAACTTGAAGCATATAAGGAGCTTTTAGAAGAAAACCTTGAGATATCAGGAAATAATTTAAACTACTTAAAACAGCATGAAGATGCTACAAATAGTTTTATTTCTGTTATGAAAACCAATAAAAGTGGAAAAATCATCTATGTAAATGATAACTTTTTACAACTTAGTGGCTACTCAAAAAATGAGTTATATGGAAAAGAGTGTAAATCTATTAGAGCGATTAAACATATAAAACAAGGTGATTGCGACAAATTGCACAAGCAGTTACAAGATAAAAAAACTGTCTCTTTTTTATTTGAAAATATTGACAAAAGTGGAAAAAGTTTCTATACCGATACATTTATTTACCCACTTATAGATAAAAATGAAGACATACAGGAGTATGTGCACTTGATGCACAATGTAACTGAAGTTGTCAAAGTGCATCAAGAGCTTGAAGAGACACAAAAAGAGATTATCTACACAATGGGTGAGATTGGTGAGAGTAGATCTCAAGAGACAGGAAACCATGTAAAACGAGTAGCAGAATACTCTAAGCTTCTTGCACTTTTAGCTGGACTAGGTGAAAAAAATGCCAATCTACTTTTTATTGCATCTCCGATGCATGATATCGGAAAAGTTGCCATCCCTGATGCTATTTTGAACAAGCCTGGACGACACACCCCTGAAGAGTTTGAGATTATGAAAACACATGCTGAAATAGGTTTTAATATCTTAAAAGTATCAAAAAGACCAACACTCAGAGCCGCAGCTGTAGTTGCATATACACATCATGAAAAATGGGATGGCAGCGGATATCCTCGAGGAAAAAAAGGAAATGAGATTCATATTTTTGGTCGTATAACAGCAATTGCTGATGTTTTTGATGCACTTGGAAGTGATAGAGTCTATAAAAAAGCATGGGAACTTGAAAAAATATTAGCACTTTTTAAAGAAGAGAGTGCTAAACATTTTGATCCAAAACTTGTTGATCTCTTTTTTGAGAATTTAGATAAATTTTTAAAAATTCGTGATAGCTTTAAAGATTAATCAAACTTAATGATTTTCTTTGTCAAGTTTCTGTAAAATAATAACTATAAACCTAAATATGAGAGTAGTATAAATGAACATTCTTTTAGTAGAAGATGATAAAGAACTAACAGCAACACTCACTAGAGGTTTATATGAAGAGGGGATGCATGTCAATAGTGTATCTCTAATTGATGAAGCCAAATCATATATTCAGATGAAAACTTATGATGTTATTATATTAGATAAAGTACTTCCTGATGGTGATGGAAGCTCTTTTTGTACTGAACTTAGAAACAATGGCAATAGTGTACCTATTTTAATGTTAAGTGCCTGTGATGAGTGTGACGATATTGTTGATGGACTCAACAAAGGAGCTGATGATTATCTCACAAAGCCTTTTCGTTTCATAGAACTTGTGGCTCGAGTCCGTGCACTCTCAAAACGCTTAACTAACATAAAAAGTCATATTCTCAAAGTAAGAGACTTAACACTTAACATCATGTCAAGAGAACTAAAAAAAGGAGATAAAATTATAGAATTAAGAAACAATGAATTTAATCTTCTTCTGCTACTAATGAAAAGAAAAAACAGTGTTGTCTCAAAAACCGAGATTATAGATTATATATGGAATATGGAAAACTTTATAGACCCAAATCTTTTGAATGTTACGATCTATAATCTCAGAAAAAAAATAGAAAGTTCTAAAGATACAAAAATCATACACACTGTAAGAGGTATTGGTTATAAAATTGTTGAGTAGACTTTTGAGATATAAAAAAGTTCTTTTTTTACTAACACTGCTTTTAGTTCATATAGTTTTTTTAGAAAATTTGAACTCTTTAGAGCCATATATAAAATACTACATTATATTTAATATTTTTACCATTCTTTACTTTCTCTGGCTAAAAATAAAACTAGTGCATCTCAATAGTTATATAACAGATACTATTATCAGTATTGAAAAAGAGATTTTACATGATAATATCCAACCTCTTTGTATACCTAAAAACATTCAAGAGATTAAACAGTTTGTAGAAGAGGTAAATAAAATAATCTTTTATTTGAATCAAAAAAATAAAGTTGCACAATCATTTAATGCAAATATGGCACATGAGCTAAAAACACCTCTTGCTGAGCTTAAAGCTAAGCTAGAATACTCTCTTTACTACACAGCACTTCAAGATAATCTTGCAACAGAGTTGCGAGCATTTATACAAAAAATAACTAGTCTTGAAAACATAGTCTCTCAAATGCTCTATGTCTCAAATAATAATATACAAAAACTCAACAACTCTATGCAACGGGTTTTACTCAATGATATCCTCTACTCTATATTAGACACAAAAAAAAGTGAGATAGAAGCTAAACAGCTCAAAATAGATATAGAGATTAATCAAGCAATCTCAATGCACGGACATGAAAAACTACTTCAACATGCTATTGGAAATATTATTGATAATGCAATAAAATATTCATTACCAAATAAGAGGATAAAAATTATCCTTAGAAAAAAGAAAAACTTTATTTTTCTTGCAATAATTGATTACGGCATAGGAATAGATAAAAAAGAACTCAAGTTAATTTTTCATCCTTACTATAGAGGTGAAAATGCTTTTTCAAATAGTGATGGGTATGGACTTGGACTTAGCTTGGCAACTTGGATCTTTGAACTTCACAGTGCCTCTATAAAAATTCGAAGCAAAAAAGGCAAAGGAACCTTTGTAGGAGTCAAGTTTTACACTAGTTAAAACTCTATTGCAATGCCAAGTCCAAAGAAGTCTTCAGACTCTCTATTGAGTCCTAATCCTCCGTTTATATCAAGTTGAATATTCTCTTGTAGTAAATATGTAAAACCTCCATCGACTACTTTTTCCGTAGGTATTATTGATGAAGATGGTATGATGGAATAGAGTTCTATAAAGCTGGCAAACTTCTCTGTATGGCTAAAAGTAATTCCAGCTGCAGGTTGAAAATCATAGATTCGTTTTTCATCCCTATAAGTACTTGATTGAAATGTTCCAAAAAATGAGATAGTTTCATTCAGTGTATAATCCCACAAAAGTCCAATGAGTGGTGAAATATTTTCTGTTTTAAAGCTGCTTTGCCTATCTGTTGGCAATGTTACAAGTGTCATAAATGTAAAATTATATTTCTCATTTTTAATGAGGCTATATTTTCCACCTATGGTTATATCAGATGTAGGGCTCTCCTTAAAATCTTTTGTAGTACTCCATCCATCCCATAAAAAATCAAACTCAATATCTTCTGTAACCCCTGTACGAAGTTCAAAAAGAGGAAAATCTTGAGTATTGTTTTGAGATGAAAATGTGTCAAAAGTGTAATTGTATCCCATCTCAATGTTAAACTTTCCAGGTTTCACTGTATATGTTCCTGTACTAAAACCTGGTCTGTCAGCAATAATTTCTGCCTGTATATTGACAGATATAAATGCTACCAAAGCAGTACCTAAAAAGATTTTTTTCATACTTCAACTCCTAATATAATGTTCTAGTTGACTTGATACATCCGCATGTCCTAGATAAATGTTTGTTGTATTCTCTTTTTTTAACTTTTGTAGCTGTTTATAAGCTTGAAGTTTCTTTTCATTATTAAAATATATAAACATATTACGAGAAAAAATGATATCAAATTTTCCAAGCTTAGTAAGATTTGTTTCAAATATATTGGCAATATGAAATTCTACAAACTTTTTAACATCCTCTTTTACATAAAAACTATTATTTTTCTTTGTAAAGTATTTTTCTATAATATCTTGTTTGACTCTATGAAGTGAACGCTCTTTATAGATCCCCTCTTTTGCTTTTTGTATAACATTTTTGTCAATATCAACTCCGACAACTGTAAAATTACTTATATTCATCTCTAATGCAGTAATAACAATGCTATAAACTTCCTCTCCTGTTGAAGATGGGAGAGATAAAATATGTAATTTTTTATGAGTATTTTTATAATTTTCTAAAGCTTCTTGAATCTGTGTATGCTCACGAAAAAAGTAGGTTTCATTAATCGTAATGAGGGTTATAAACTCTTCAAAATTAAATGTACTCTCTTGAATATGCTCAAGAAGTTTAGAAAAAGAGGCTATATTATTATTTTTACAATAATCGACTATTTTTTGTTCAATAAGAGGTTTGTTTTCATCTAAAATTATTCCTGATTGCTTCTCAATGTATATATAAAGTTGTTTTTTAGCACTTCTATTTACTTCGACACTATTAGTCTCGTGAGAATACTCAAGAGAATTTAAAGCTTTTTTTCTAAAAAAATTAAACATTTTGAAGATATTTGGCTATATTGTCAATATGCATGATTTCAATGCTTTGATTTAGTTCATATGCTGCTTTTGGCATACCATAAACTTTAGCACTCTCACTGCTTTCAGCTATGCACAATGCCCCTTTTTTATAAAGTAAATCCATCCCTTTTGATCCATCATCACCTATACCTGTTAAAATCACAGCTGTAACTCCATACTGAGGCAAACATCCAAGTGCAGACTCAAAAAGAGCATCAATGCTTGGTGTATAAAGTGTTTCTTTATCTAAAGAGTCTAAATAGATAGAATCTGATTGGATTGAGAACTTCGAACTTGTTTTACATATATAGATAGAAGATTGTTCAATCTTTGTTTTATCTTCTACAAGGTGTAGAGGTAACTTGGAAACATTTGAGAGTTCTGTAGTAAAACTCTCCATTACATTACTGTTCATATGCTGGGCTATTATAAATGATGCTTTAGTGTTTTTATCCAAATGTTGGACTATCTTTTTAATATGCCCTGGTCCACCTGTTGATGCTCCAATGAGTACTAGCTTGTGCATTTTCTAACTTTTAAAACTGCTAAGTTGAGCATTTAATTTTTCAATGATATCATTTTGATGCTCAGCTGCTGCAGCAATCTCTTCAACACTTCTTGCATTAGTGATAGATACATCATTGAGCTTCGCCATATTTTTGGAGATGTCAACAACTCTGTTTTTGAGTTTATCTACAGCTAAAGAGCTCTCCTGTGCCATTGATTTTGATTTTTCTATAGCATCCATAACACTGTCTATGCTCTCTTCTACATCACCTGCCTGTTCAGCTGCTTGAGCTATCTCTTTTGCGTTTTCTTGCATATTATCGCTTGATTCATCAACTGACTGCACAACAACATTGATGGTGGCATTTATCTCTGTAAGACTTTTTTGGGTTCTCTCTGCAAGCTTTCTTACTTCATCAGCAACAACAGCAAAACCTCGTCCATGCTCTCCTGCTCGTGCTGCTTCAATGGCTGCATTGAGTGAGAGCAGGTTTGTCTGTTCCGCTATATCACCTATGAGTTCAAGTATGCTTTTTACATCATTGGTACTCTCTTTAAGCTCTTGCATCTTCAGTGCAAGCTCTTCTTCTTTAACACTAGAGTCTTTTACTGTAGTGATTAGAGTATTTATTTTTGCTGTTGTTTCACTTAGTGCTTCAAAAGAGTTTTGTGAGATCTTTTGCATCTCTTGAACTGTATCATCAACAAACTCTGCTTCTTGTGTTGTTTGATCTGTATCGTTGTTGATAGATTTTACAAGAGTAGCTTCATCTTCTACCCGTTTGCCAATCTCTAAAGATGTAGCAGAGAGTTCGTTTGATATTGATGAGGCTTCATTACTGACTGTTTTAGCTTCACTTATGGCATTTTGAACCTTCTCAATAAATTGATTAATATATTTGGCAACATTAGCCAATTCATTTTTACCTTCAATATGGATTCTCTTTGTTAAATCACCATCTCCAGAAGCTAAATTTTTTGCAGCATTCGCTATCTGCATAAGGTTTCTACTAATAGTTGTAGATACAAAAAGCATAAAAACAATAACACCTAAACCTATAGCTGTAAAAAGAGTAATCAACTGCATTTGAAGATTGTGAGCGAGTTTCTCTTTTTCTTGCTTTTGATCCTCTCTTAATGCCATAAGAGCTTCTTGAGCCTCTTTTGCTTCTTTTTTCATCTGCTTATTTACCTGAAGTGACTCCTCACGCAGCTCACTAAAAGTATAAAAAGCTTTTTTATATTCACTTAAAGCCTTTAAAATATCATCTATCATTTTTTTGTTTTTTGGAGAGTCTAAAACATCTTTTACATGTAAAGAGAGTTTTTCAATATTTCTGATGTATTCCTCTACTTGGTCTTGATACTTTATATCTTTACGGCGAAGGTAATTTTTCTCTGCTATTCGCATAAACAAAAGCTCTTTTACTATTTTGTTTGCTAAAGATGCCTCCTCTATCTCATCAGCTATTACTCGTACATCTTTTGAGGTGCGTATGACTTTATCTCGCTGTCTTTTTTGAATATCTCTTACTTTTGAAGCAATTATCTCAACATCTTTCGCCTCTTGTATCATTTTTGCTTCCTCTACCAAAGAAGCATCTCGAAATTTTTGAAACTTTTCAAATAGGCTTAAGTACTGCTCTATGTTTGTTATAACATCTTGAACAAGTTGCTTGTTTTGTGGATCTTTAAAACTCTTCTTTAAAGCATTTGCTTCTTGTAAACTCTCTTGCACAAGTTTTTGAAGCTCATTTGCATAGTTTGCATCTTTTCTTTGTATATAGTTTTTTTCGTTTATTCTTGCTTCTAGCATCTCTTTAACAATTTTGTTGGAGATGGAAGCTTTTTGACTTTTATCTTCAAGTTTGTCCAAATTTGAATCAATAGCAAAATAGAGATAGATAAATGCAAGGGAGATTACGACAGGAACAATGAGGAGTTGTTGTTTAATAGTAATGTTTTTCAACATATAAGCACCTTTGTTTAAAGTTATCTAATACTAGCAAACCGATATGAATTTATGATGATTTAAATATGAAATATATTTCATATTTAATCTAAAAGTCTCTCAAATGACTCCTTTGTCATTGGTTTGTAAAAATAGTAACCTTGAATTTTTACACTGTTGTGTTTTGTGACACTTTTGAGTGTTGCAGCATCTTCAACTCCCTCTATAACAATAGTAAGATGCAGTGTTTTTGCCAAATAGACAATCCCTTCAAGCAGTTCTTGTGCTCTTACATCATCTAAAAGATTGTCAACAAATTTTTTATCTATTTTTATAGTATTAATTGGGTAATCTTTAATGTACGATAATGAAGAGTACCCGGTCCCAAAATCATCCAAAGAAAACTTAAAGCCTAACTTTTTAATAAGTTCCATAGTGCTAAAAATAAGATCATTGTTTTGAGCAAAAACACTCTCTGTTATCTCAAAGTAGATTTTTTGAGGGTTGATTGATGGATACTTTTGCAATACCCTTTTTAAAAATGGGATAAAGTTTTCATCATAAAACTGTAAGATGGAAAGGTTTATGGAAACTACATTTTTAAATCCTCTTCGCTCTATCATCTCAAAAACCTCTTCTATAATCATATAAGTGACATCTAGAATCATCCCATTACTTTCAAGTTTGGCTATAAACTTAGCAGGAGCGATAACTTCTCCATCTCTCTCCCATCGCAGTAGTGTCTCAACGCCGTAGAGTGCTTCTGTTTTTGGCTCGACTATAGGCTGGAAAAATACTCGAAACTCTCTGTTTTTTACAGCATCTCTTAGTTGAATATCTAACAATGTTTCAGATTCTTGTTTTTCATACATTTTTTTATTAAAATAGATGTATTTTGCTTTTCCTGAATTTTTTGCAGCATACATCGCAACATCAGCATATGAGAGTATTCTTTCGCGTGATTCGTTTTGGTGGTCTGAAACATATATACCGATAGATATGGAGGTAAAGATAGTATGCTGGTCTATATAGATGGGTTTTTGCATAGTATCTAGAATTTTGTTTGCGATATTGCCAGGTACTGTTGGATTTTTGATATTTTGAAGCAGTATGGCAAACTCATCACCACCAAGTCGTGCAAGTAGATCATTGGAGCGAATATGTGTTTTCATCCTTTTTGCAATAATCTCCAAAAGTTTATCTCCCGTTGTATGTCCATAAGTGTCGTTAATATTTTTAAAATTATCAACATCAATAAACATCACTGCAAAGAGTTCATCACTTTTGTGACATCTACTTATGCACTTCTCTATCTCCTCTTGAAACATTTTTCGGTTTGGCAGATTTGTCAGTTTATCATAATTGACTAGAGTTGAAAGCTCATGAAAAGTCGTTTGTAGCATCGCTATACTGTTGTTAAGCATCTGAGACATCTTCCCCAACTCATCTTCTGATGTGACACGAATACGCTTAGAAAAATCTTCATGAGAAATGGTAGTAAGTACCTCATTTATCTGCTTAATTGGTTCTATAATAGAATTCATAAGCATTTTTGCAAAAAAACCACTGAAACTTACTATAACTAAAATAATAAGCTGAATTATAATAACTTGCTTACTGAAAATCTCATCAGAGTGTTGGTGTCTCAGTTTTGCTCTTTGTATCTGGTATTCTGAGAGTTCATTAAGTGCCTCTCTTGCTTGGCGAAACTCAAAAATAGCCTCTTTGTAGAGAATTGGCTCAAGTTCGTTTTCACTCTTTTTTAAAAGATTAGGATAAATTTTATTGTAAATAATAGAAAGATACTCTTGAAAATTTGTTTGAAACTTTTCAAGCTCTAACTGCTCCTCTTTTGAGAGTCTGGTGTTGTCATAAAAGTCAAGTTCTTTTTTAATTCTTTGTACCTGCTTGGCTATAATCTCTTTGTGATGTTTGATTTCTAAAGGCTCTTTTGCATCAAGTAGTCGTAAGCTTCTATCTCGTATTCTATACAAAGCACCCTTTAAATGTGATATGTTTTCTAAAGGAACAACCTCTTGTGTGTAAATATTATCGACTCGTTTATTGATCTGAGAAGATTGCCACAAGCTCCACTCACCGATGATAAAGACTAAAAATATCAAACCTCCAAGTGTTAAATATAACCTTGTCTTTAACTGCATCTTGTTAAACATCATTTCACAACTCCCAATAGAATAATCACTTTGGTACTTTAGCATATGAATATGAAATTTTCATTATTGTTTTAATTTTAGAAGAGTTGATTTGAGAACTTATCTTCTTGTGTACTTTCTTATTGAAATTAAAAACTGATAATATAAATAGCCTAAACTTAGCCTGTGAAATAAAAAAACTATTGGATGAGTGGAAGCATCAATACTGCTGAAAATATAAAGGTGTTCAATAAAACTGTTTATTATATCTATCACATGTCCTGGTCAAGCAATTATTAGAATGTAGAACAACATCATCTTTAAAAGAAATATTTTCATATATGATAAGATTGCCTTCAATACGAACTTTATCATGCCAATTAAAAAAATCAATATTCTCTATGTATTGAGAATTAATATGAGTATTTTTCATTTTACATCACATTATCGAGTTCAAACCACCACCCAATAACATCTAAATGCTTTTGAGCAGACTCGTAGAACCATTTTTCAAGAGCCTCATACTCAAGTCCCATCCCATTTTTACTCTCAAACTGCTCTTCATACTCCTCTTGAGAGTCAAAGCCTTCTAAAATAGCCACTATAGAGTATCTTGCACCTATATTGTCATTTGGGTTTG